>CAZXQI010000159.1:0-6926 GCA_964643005.1 uncultured Saprospiraceae bacterium
TGTTTATTTTTTGCAATAACAGCTTTGCTTTGAAAGGGTCGTCGGCCAAGTCAGTCTGACTTCATCACTGTCAACCTGCCGCCGCCCGAAGCGAGTTGTGTTGCGAGGTTCACCACAACTAAAAACAATAGAAAATGAGACACGGTAAAAAAGTTAATTCTCTCAGTAGAAACAACCAGCACCGAGGAGCATTGCTCCGCAATTTGTCCATCTCTCTCATCCAGTACAAACGGATTGAGACTACCCTGGCAAAGGCGAAAGCGCTTCGCAAATTCATCGAACCCTTAGTAACAAAAGCAAAGGATAACACGACCCATTCACGCCGGGTGGTCTTTAGCTACCTGCAAAACAAAGATGCAGTTACTGAGCTTTTTGGAAGCATAGCTACTGAAGTGGGCAATCGCCCGGGAGGCTATGTCCGGGTCATCCGTACGGGATTCCGCCGCGGCGATGGAGCTGAAACCGCTCTCATAGAATTTGTAGATTTTAATCCTGACTATTCTGGTCAGTCCAAACCGGCCAGCGCGAGCGACGGCAAGCGTCGTCGTACTCGTAGAGGAGGCAAAGGCGCAAGCGCTGCTGCTACTGCTGCGGTTGCTGAAACAGCAAAAGAAGAAGTTGCCACAGTAGAAGATTCAGCCGTAGCTGAAGAGCCGGCAACAGAAGGATCCTCTGACAGCGCTACTTCTGAGGAAGAATAGTCATCCAGATATTTTGAAGAAAATTAAAAAAGGGCAGGCCTCCGTAGAGTTCTGCCCTTTTCTCATGAATAGCTATCGTTCTTTATTCCCCTTTTAAAAGAAGATCAACTTTTGAAATATTGGCCTCAGAGGGATAGAGAGTCATCCGCTTTTTGATGCTTCCATCTTCAATTTCTAATTTGACAGGCTCACTGCTCCCCCTGACGGACAGCGTATTGACCCTGCCGGATTTTAATTTCAAATCGATGCAATGCGGCGCCTCCGCTGCCTGTATATTTTCCAAAAGAATCTCGTCGCCTAAGCGCAAACTTATCTCCTCTGCCCCTGAAAAGTCGCTCAGCTCCAGGCAAACCCGCACCTCCGAATGGTCAATTTGTACAGACGATGGACTGAGCGGAACCGGCTCCGAAGAGGGTGGGGAAGGCTCCCTGATCTGATCCTTGAGTACTTTTCTATTATTCTTTCGCAGTGTGGCTACCCACATCCAGGCAATCAACCCGATTATTAGTAAAAGGCCCAGAATGACAACCACAGCGGCGGCGGCTTCCTGGCCGTTGCAGGAGAGGGAACAGGCGGCTGCAATGGTGAGATAGCCCAAGAAAAAGAAGATGGCGACGCTACCTAAAACCAATAGGACAACGACGCCGGGACTTAGACTCCTGAGATTTGCCTTTATGAAGGCAACTTGATCCTTAGATTTTAATTTAGACTTTTGGAGCAGCCGGTTTTTCCAGATTTTTATTTTTTTAAAAAAACCTCCCCGTTTGTCCTTCATCTTTTTTAGAAACTCCGAATGTTGAACCGGCTCCCAGGCGACTGTTTTATCCTTCGCTATGGCCGACTGCAAAACTTCAACGGTATTGGAACCTGTCCCGGATACGGGCTGCCATTGCAGGATATAATTTCCAGCGGCCAGCCAGAAAGCGCAGGAGGAAGCAATCAGAAGTCCGTCGCAGAACTTTTGCAGGCTGTACCTTTTTCGATTTTTCTTCCGAGGGTAGAGTGCAAAGCCTGTCAGATACAAAATAGCGCTGACAGTAAAAACCGCTTTTGCCACCGGCCAGCCCTGGTCTGCTAAAAAGAAGCCCCAGTAGAGGGCGATGAAGCCCATGACAATCCGGTTGAGCGCAATTAACCAACGGGCGGCTGCGACGCGACGCTTTGCCCAAAGCGACCATTTGTACAGCGAAAAAATAGAGGGATTTTCCATTCGATGCTTTTGTGTAAGAGAAAAACCTATAGCAGATATTGAAAGCAAAGATAGGTTTTGCTTTTAATAGCGGACTTCTCTCAACCCGCGCGATGATATTTTAGCCGCTTAAATCTGCGAGGGGGAAATCTTAGAGCCGATTCTCATTGACTAAATCGAGCAGTTCATCCCGATAGTTTTTGCCAATGGGCAAGTGTTTCACCTGCCCCTTTTCAGTCAATTCGACCATGTTGCCCATGATGGCGTCCACCTTTTCAATGTTTATAATATAGGAGCGGTGAATGCGGCGGAAGTATTTAGAGGGCAATTTATCCTCTAAGCTCTTCATCGTTTGCAGGGTGATGACCCGACCCTTTTCTGTGCGAATGATGACGTAATCCTTCAGCCCTTCGATGTAGAGCACTTCTGAAAACTTCACTTTGACAAACTTCTTATCGGCTTTTACAAAGATGAAATCGTCGGCGTCGCTGATCTGCACTTCCTGCGCATTGTCTCTGTGTAATCGCTCGATTTGCTCCATAGCTTTATTCACAGCCTTCATGAACCGCTCTAAAGAAATGGGTTTGAGCAGGTAGTCCGTGACATTCAACTCAAAGCCTTCGATGGCGTAATTGGAATAGGCGGTAGTGAAAATAACCAAAGGCGGATTGGCCAGTGTTTTCACGAAGTCAACGCCGGTGAGCTGAGGCATCTGAATATCGAGAAACATAAGGTCAATGTCGTAGTTTTTCAATGCCTCATTAGCTTCAAAAGCATTGCTACAGCGCTTTACCAAGTTCAATTCGGGCATCTTTTCAATGTAGGTTTCCAGCACGTCCAGCGCCAGAGGTTCGTCGTCAACAATAAGGGTATTGATCATGATTGGACAAATTGAATGATTAAAAAATAGAACCTTCCGACAGTGCATCAGCTGCCAAAATCCCCCAGCTTTAATGTCAGATACACTGCGTAAGAATCGGGTTTGTCTTCAATTTTTAGCTTGTATTGGTCGGGGTATAAAAGGTCTAAGCGACGCCGGACATTGACCAGCCCAATGCCCCCGCTTTTGGAGGACGAAGATTCAGCCATATTTTCGGCCTTGCTGTTTTCTATAAATAAATCTATGGTGTCCTTGCGTACTTCCAGCAGGATATACACAAAGCTTTTGGCCAGTTGATTGCTCGCTCCGTGTTTGAAACAATTCTCAATGAACGGGATGAACATGAGCGGAGCTATTTTCTGGTCACTGATATTCCCGTCAACAGCAAACAGGATGTCCGTGTGAGGACCCTGGCGCAGTCGCTCCAACTCTATGTAGTTCCTGATGTAATGAACTTCCTTGCTCAAATTAACCAATTTTTCGTTGCATTCGTAGAGCATGTAGCGCATCATCTCAGAAAGTTTGAGCACAATGTCCGGCGCCAAATCCGACTTTTTCAGGGTCAGGGCGTAAAGGCTATTCAGCGTGTTGAATAAAAAATGAGGATTGATCTGAGATTTTAAAAACCGGAGTTCCGATTGCATGTTCTGCTTTTCTAATTCCTTGCGCTCCTGTATGTTTTTATACCAGTCAAGAGTGATTTTTGCAAGGGTGGAAGTGCCGAGGATGAAAAAATTAGGCAGGAAAAACGCATTTAGATTTTCCAAAATTGCCGTCTGCATACTCGGCGCACTGAAGGATTTTAGATAGAGCAGAAGCGTCTCGATGGGAGTAATGATGAGCACCAACAAAACCAAAAAGCCAAAGTATTTGTAGAACTTTTTGACGGCTAAGTATTTGGGTATCAGCACGTAGATGTTGTAGTAAACTCCGGCGCCGAGGATTAACAGCCGCAGGGCGTTGTTGCTAAATGCAAAGAAGAAGCCCTGACCGTTGACGATCATTTCCCAAAGGGAATACAAAGCCAGCAATACCACCCAGAACATGGGATGGTAAAATGCCCGCTTGCGAATCAGTCTGAGCAACTCTTTTTTGTCCTCTTTACGAAGTATCATTTTTTAATAAAATAAGCTACTGTTTGCCGACCCAAAGGCAATTCTTTGCAAGTATGTACTTTCTAAATGTAAAGAGAGAGAATTTTTAGATGAAGGCTCTGCTTATCCCGATTTTTATGGCGCCCTTTAGTCGCTTCCCTCCGACAGACATAATTTTCATTTTTGCTAACTTTGCCCATCTGGATTTCAGACGAACGCAAACGGTCACCCGGTATTCCCCTTTAAAGTTGACTTTCCCGGCTCCCGCCCGTCCGACTCACATCCATTTTTTTTAAAAAAAGAGGAAAAAGAAAATCCTCATGCCTGCCTTGAGCAACAACCAAAAACACTTTTTATCATGGAAAAACAACAGGAAATATCCTATTTTAAAGAAGAATACTACGATGGAGAAATGACTGAGAGTCTCTCAGAAAACTATCGTACTATTATCGGCAACCTCGGTGAAGACCTCGACCGGGAAGGCCTGCTCAAAACTCCCGAACGGGTCGCTAAAGCTATGCAATTCCTCACTTCCGGCTACAGCATGGATGCTGAGGAGATTCTGCGCTCGGCCATGTTCAAAGAGGAATACAGCCAGATGGTAATCGTCAAAGACATTGAGTTGTACTCCCTTTGCGAGCACCACATGCTGCCTTTTTTGGGAAAAGCGCACATCGCCTACATCCCCAACGGCTATATCGTGGGCCTGAGCAAAATCCCCAGAATCGTCGAAGTTTTTGCCCGTCGCCTTCAGGTGCAGGAGCGCCTGACCAATGACATTTTAAACGCCATTCAAAACACCCTGCACCCGCAGGGCGTGGCCGTCGTCATTGAAGCGATGCACCTGTGCATGATGATGCGGGGCGTGCAAAAGCAAAACTCCGTGACAACCACTTCTGCTTTTACAGGCCAGTTTCAGAAACATGAAACCAGGGAAGAATTCCTAAACCTGATTGGCGCTAATCTTCACTAATCTGAAATTCAACAACGCATGAAGGCTTTTATTTTTCCGGGGCAAGGCTCCCAGTTCGAGGGCATGGGAAAAGACATGTACGAGAACAACGGCTACGCCAGAGAACTCTTTGAACTGGCCAATGAAACCCTGGGCTACCGCATTACCGACACCATGTTTGAGGGTGGCGCAGAAGACCTGAAGCAGACTAAAATTACCCAGCCTGCCGTCTTTCTGCACTCCATCGTCCGGGCGAAGATTGCCGGCGACGACTTCCGGCCGGAAGCCGTCGCCGGTCATTCGCTCGGCGAATTTTCAGCGCTGGTAGCCGCCAATGCGCTGTCCTTTGAAGATGGACTGCGATTGGTGCAACAGCGGGCGCTGGCTATGCAAAAGGCCTGCGAATTAGTGGAAAGCACGATGGCCGCCGTGATAGGCCTCAGCGACGAAGTCGTCGAAGAAATCTGCGATTCCATTGACGAGATTGTCGTCCCCGCCAATTACAATTGCCCCGGCCAGTTGGTCGTCTCCGGCTCGCTGAAAGGCATTGAAATGGCTGTTTCCAAATTGCAGGAAGCCGGCGCCGCCAAGGTGATTGTGTTGCAGGTAGGAGGCGCTTTTCACTCTCCGCTCATGCAACCGGCGCAAGAAGAACTACAGGCGGCTATAGAAGCGACGAACTTCCTAACTCCCCTGTGCCCGATTTATCAAAATGTCAATGCAAAGGCGGAAACCGACCCCTCGAGAATCCGGCAAAACTTAGTGGAACAACTCACCGCTCCCGTGCGCTGGACGCAGACGATGAGGAACATGATCGCCGACGGCGCGACGGAATTCATCGAAGTAGGCGGGACGGGCAAGGTGCTACGGGGCTTTGTGGCCAGAGTGGACAGGCGCTTCCCGACAGCTACCTTGTGAAATTTTGACGGCTGAGGATTTTTTTGAAAAAAATGGACTCCTGCTCTGTTTGTTGGAAGTTGGGATAATTCCACTTCTAACTGTACCAATACTTGTTAGGATATGAACCGAATCTGTTTCTTACTCCTTTTCCTCCTGTTTTTTGCTCCCCTTTTTGGGCAACAGGACAGCCTCGGCATTGAAGAGGGGGAAGAACTGATTTCGATTTTTGATGAGCCTGACCCTCAGGATCTTTGGGCGCCCATCGAAATTATTCCAGTGGTGGAGATTAGCTTTCCTACGGGAAGTTTTAAAAATGATTTGGGGAAAGTTCCGGTGGGATTTGGATTTGGAATCAGCTACCGGATGAAAAAATATCCCGTCAACCTGGGATTGTACTTCGGCGATTTTTTGGTCGGCAGGGTGAAGCGCGACATTCAGGATACCCTCGCCGGCGATAACTTTCCTGCCAAATTGAAAGAGACATTAGTGAGCCGCGCCTGGAACATGGGCGGCATTATCCATTTTGAACCCAACTGGCCGCTGTCGTTTCAGCCCTATTTTGAAGGCGCATTTGGCCCGCAGCGCTTCTTCACCCGCAGGCGCCTGAGGGTTGCCGGGTTCGCGGCTACTGCCTCAGGCGACAGTCGGGACCTCGACTGGGATGTCCTTCACTCGAACTGGGGCTGGTCTTTTTCCGGAGCCGTCGGCGCCAAAATCAACCTCTACCAAAATTATCTTCTCTCCCTCGATCTCCAGGCTGGCTACCGCCAGGGAACTACCGCAAACTTCCATATCAAAACGGGAAACTCTAAAACCGTTCCCGACCCATTGGACAATTTCCGCCTGCGGGAGGCGCCCGTCTCCCTGTTTTTTGGAAAAATAGGCCTCGCAATTTTGCTGGCGCCCGATGAATAAACCAGCCGCCGATTTCCCCCAACCGGCTTTGTGTTCCGGGCGATAACAAGAAGGCTTAACTGGCGCTCATTGGACTGGAATCGCTCTCTCTTTTGTCCGTGAGCCATACGCTTATACAGAGCCGGTTTTTATTTAAGAAAATAAAAACCTCTCCACTTGTTGGCTCTTTTCCCGGTTCATTACGAACCAGTCCGCTCAGGCCGTTAAAGCTTTTGCGCATGTCGCACGGACTTTTATAGAAATAAAAGACTAAGGAAGAACTCAGGCTAAGCATCAGTAAAGCTTAAGCAGGCCG
>CAZXQI010000160.1:0-6822 GCA_964643005.1 uncultured Saprospiraceae bacterium
TGCTGATTATCAATAAGTTATGACCGCACTAAATTTAATAGGGACAAGTCAGGAGCTTTTGGGGGCTGATAGTGCGGGGCTGACAGCCTCTGCCATTTTCTGATTTGCATTTCTAATTTCCATTTTTCTTAATTTTTGAATTGTGATTAAATGTTTGTATCCGGTTAGAGTAAATGGAAAATGGAAAGGTTACAAGGACGTAAAAAAAATTTAGCGCCCCTGGTTTGGCAGGTCTGCCGGAGCTGCAAGGGAGCAACTGTGGTTTTAACTAAAAAAAAGAAGCGCTATCCGGCTGAGACACAAGGCTTTTGAAGAAAGCTTTCCCGAACATTTTCTTTTTTAAAAATACTTCCTCCAATCCCACGTTTTTTCTCCCTGAAACAAAAAATCAGTTTTCCAGGTAAAAGAAGCTTTCAGCTCGCTGCCGGCCAGCGAAACTGTAAAGCCAGGCGCAATGAGTTCTATATCGAGTCTCTTTCTTTAAGCCTGAGAGCGAATTGAGCCGGTGAATTTTTTACAAATTCAATACTATGTAAAAAATTTTTAATGAGGAGCTCATTCTATTGAATTTCCCGAAGGGAATTTCCACCAACTATGACTTTTTTAGAAAAAATATACCTATCGCATCAATCCCCTAAAACTCTGCCGGGGGTGGAAGAAGTAGAGCGCTTCCTGTCCAATCTGATGCAGTTTCTTTTTCCGGAACTCAACGACCGGCATTTGGGGAGCCCCCTGGCGGTGGAAGCGCATTTCAAAATGCTACACTTAGAATTTGAAAACATCCTCCACAAAACCGAAGCCTGCGACAAGGATGATATACACAGCCTCAGCCAGCGATTTTTTAAGAGACTTGAACAGGCGTACGAGCTTTGTATCGAAGACAGTCACGCCATTCTGAGGGGCGACCCGGCGGCGGTTGACACCAGCGAAGTTATCCGATCCTATCCCGGTTTTTATGCGATTGCCGTCTATCGGATTGCACATCTGCTGCTGTCGCTGAAGGTTCCATATGTCCCTCGCATTCTCACCGAGCTGGCGCATTCAAGGACTGGAATAGACATCCATCCGGGCGCTAAGATTGGCCGTCGCTTTTGCATTGACCACGGCACCGGCGTCGTAATCGGTGAGACGACGGAAATCGGCAACGACGTAAAAATCTATCAGGGCGTCACGCTGGGAGCGCTGAGCGTGAACAAGGAACTGTCTAAGCAAAAGCGCCACCCGACGATTGAGGACGATGTCGTCATCTATGCTGAAGCGACCATCCTCGGTGGCAATACCGTCATCGGCAAAAACAGCATTATCGGCGGCAACGTATGGCTGACGGAAAGCGTGCCGCCATTTTCAAAAATCTATTATTCCTCAAAAGGGCATGTCACTCAGGGCATGCCTTAGCCTAAATCAAAGAGGGCCTCTTAAAAAAACTCTGAGACATTAATTTGCGCAAAAGCCTGATTGTCAGGCTATTTTTTTTAATAAACCCATTTTAATATCTGACATGAAAAAAGAAACTATCGCCCAACTCATCGGCAACACGCCCTTAGTGCGGATAAAGCTGCCGGAAATCCCAAAGCGCGTTAAGCTCTACGGGAAGCTGGAAGGCTTTAATCCGGGGGGCAGTGTGAAAGACCGTCCGGCTTACTTCATGATTCACGAGGCGCTGCGCCGCGGCGAAATCAGCAAAAAGACGAAATTGGTAGAAGCCACCAGCGGCAATACCGGTGTGGCTCTGGCAATGGTCGCCGCTGCGCTCAGGATGGACATCACGCTCATCATGCCTGAAAACTCCACGCAGGAGCGCATAGACACCATGCGGGGATATGGCGCCCGCCTCATCCTCACTCCTGCGGCACGCACCATCGAATATTCCAGAGAACTGGCCGACGAGATGGTCGCCAAAGAGGACTATTTTATGCTGGATCAATTTGCTAACCCCGACAACAGCCTGGCTCATTTTACAACGACCGGTCCGGAAATCTGGCGCGATACCCGTAAAAAAATCACGCACTTCGTCTCCAGCATGGGCACGACGGGCACGGTGGTAGGAGTGTCTCAATTCCTCAAATCACAAAATCCGGCGATACAGATTATCGGCGTCGATCCTGCGCCAGGTTCGTCCATTCCCGGTATCCGCAAGTGGTCGGAGGCTTTTGTGCCCAAAATCTTCGACCCCTCCCGATTAGACGCCACCCGCCTCGTCAACCAGGAGGGAGCGACCCGCATGACCCGCAGACTGGCAGAGGAATGCGGTATCTTCGTCGGTATGAGCGGCGGCGGCGCTACCTTAGCCGCCGTGGAGCTGGCGCAGGAACTCAAAGAAGAAGCGCTAATCGTCTGCATCCTCCCCGACCGCGGCGATCGTTATTTAAGTTCAGGTCTGTTTTCAAAAGAGAAGTAGAAGTAATTCAATGGCGCCCTTCCTCAGGGCAATTCTTATTTAGCGGTAATTCTCATTCGGGGAATTACCGCTTAAAGGAATTTTTGCTGAATTCCTGCCGGGTTCTTCCGAAGGGGTACATTTTTTAACTTTGCTCTTGCGCTAAAGAATGGCAACAGCATTAAAAAATGGCAAACATTCTCGAAACTCCTGTCGAATACCTCAAAGGCGTTGGCTCCGCAAAAGCGGATCTGCTTAAAAAGGAACTGGGCATCCATACTTTTGGCGATCTGCTCTCCGCCTATCCGTACCGGTATGTTGACAAAACCAGGTTTCACAAAATCAGGGAACTGACGCAGGAGAGCGGAGAGGTGCAATTAAAAGGAGTGCTGAGGAGACTGGAAGTCATGGGGGAAGGTCGGAAGCGGCGGCTCACGGGGCGGTTTCGGGATGAGACAGGCGTCATTGAACTTGTCTGGTTTCAGGGGATTTACTGGTTGGAAAAGAATCTGAAAGCGGGCGCTTCTTACGTCGTATTCGGGCGGGTCAGTTCGTTCAATAATTTCCTGAACATTGCCCATCCTGAAATAGAAGAAGTCAACGAAGAGAACCAACAGGCGGAACTTACCTTCGCCCCTGTCTATTCCAGTACCGACAAGCTCAATGCAAAAGGGATTGACGCCAAAGGACGGCGCAAACTGATGGAGGCGCTGCTTGAAAAGCTCTCCCGCAGCGACCTGCCGGAAAACCTGCCGGATTACATGATCCAAAAATTGAAAATGCCCGAACGCTATGACGCCGTTCGCTGGATACATTTTCCAAAAAGCCCGCAGGAACTTGACGCCGCCATCCGACGACTAAAATTCGAAGAGCTTTTTTTCCTGCAACTGCGCCTGCTACAGGGCAAACATCGCCGACAGGCCGGAAATCGGGGTTATGTCTTCTCGAGAGTGGGCGATTATTTCCATCAGTTTTATGATGAAAAGCTGCCCTTCGAACTGACGAACGCCCAGAAGCGGGTCATCAAAGAAATCCGGGCCGACTTAGGCTCCGGCGTGCAGATGAACCGCCTCCTACAGGGCGACGTAGGCAGCGGCAAAACTGTCGTCGCTCTGCTCTGTATGCTGATCGCCCTCGACAACACCCGTCCTGCCGACGGGCTGCCATTCCAGGCCTGCCTGATGGCGCCCACCGAAATCCTGGCGCAACAGCACTTTTTCAGCATCAGCGAACTACTGGAGGGCATGGGCATCCGGGTGGAATTTCTCTCCGGCTCTATCAAAGGCAAAAAGCGAAAAGTTATTTTGGAAGCGCTGGCTGCGGGCGAGGTTCACATCCTCATCGGAACGCACGCCCTCATCGAGGACTGGGTGGTTTTCAGAAATCTCGGCCTCGCCATTACGGATGAGCAGCATCGCTTTGGCGTGGAGCAGCGGGCAGCGCTGTGGAAGAAAAACTCTCCGGCGCCTCCTCACGTGCTCGTCATGACGGCTACCCCCATCCCCCGCACCCTGGCCATGACGCTCTACGGCGACCTCGACGTGTCTGCCATAGACGAACTGCCGCCGGGTCGCAAGCCCATCACCACCGTTCACCGGACGGAAAATCACAGGCTGCGGGTCTTCGGTTTTATGAAGGAAGAAATCGCTAAGGGGCGACAGATTTACGTCGTTTATCCGCTGATTGAGGAGAGCGAAAAAATGGATTTAAAAAATCTGATGGAGGGCTTCGAGGCTTTGAGCCGCGAATTTCCGCTGCCGCAATACCAAATCAGCATCGTACACGGAAAGATGAAGTCGGCAGACAAAGACTTTGAAATGCAGCGATTCGTTCGGGGAGAAAGTCAAATTATGATTGCAACGACGGTGATTGAGGTGGGAGTGAACGTGCCAAATGCCAGCGTCATGGTCATTGAAAACACGGATCGCTTTGGCCTTTCCCAACTACACCAGTTGCGGGGGCGGGTAGGCAGGGGAGCGGAGCAGAGTTACTGTATCCTCATGACGGATTTCAAGTTGAGCGCCGAGGCCAGAGAGCGCATCAGCACTATGGTGCGTACCAACGACGGCTTTGAAATTGCCGAAGCCGACCTGCGCCTGCGAGGGCCTGGGAATATCGAAGGCCTCCAGCAAAGCGGCCTGCTCAACCTCCACATCGCCGATCTGGGCAAAGACGGCGCTATCCTGAAAGCTGCCCGCGAACTGGCCATGCGCATTTTAGAAAAAGACCCCGAACTCACACACCCTCTCAACTTACCCTTGAAAAGTTTTTTGGAAAAAGAAAGAGGAAAGGCGAAAGACTGGGGAAAGATCAGCTAAAACAAAAAGCCTCCATGCGCGATCCAAAATCGACGAGACATTTTTTTTGAAAAAAAGGTCATAAAAAAAGGCAAAGGTTCTGCATCGAACCCTTGCCTTTTTGCTTTACTCAGACTCAGTTTTGGCCGGCGGCAGGAAGCTCCGTCTAATTGAGTCTGATCTCATCGTCAACGTCGTTGAAAAATTTGTACTCGGCTAACTGATAGCTGGTATCGGGTTTAATCCTAACCCATTTGTAGTAGTGTCTGTACCACTTCATTTGCAGATTGGGGAAGCCTTTTTTCAAAAAAGCCTCGACAAAGGGATGCGCTTTGAGCGTCAGTTTTCCCTTTAAACCCGATTGCATGATAAATTTCAAATCCCGCTCTATATCGTCTGTCACTAAGACGGAAGGGGTTACTTTACCGGTTCCATTGCAGGCCGGGCAGACTTCTGCGGTATTGATTTTCACTTCCGGCCTGACCCGCTGGCGGGTAATCTGCATCAGTCCAAATTTGCTGAGCGGCAGGATAGTGTGCTGCGCGCGGTCTTTTTTCATGGCGTCGCGAAGCACTTTGAACAGCTCTTTCTTGTGCTCATTGACGCGCATATCAATAAAGTCAACGATAATCAGTCCGCCGATATCTCGCAGCCTCAATTGTCTGGCAATCTCTTCGGCTGCCTCCACATTTACATTCAGCACGGCTTCATCCTGGTTTTGGCTGACCATCTTGTGCCCGCTGTTCACGTCAACGACGTGCATGGCTTCCGTTGACTCTATGACGATATAGGCGCCGCTGGCCATCGTCGCCGTCTTTCCAAAAGAGGATTTGATTTGGCGGGCGACGCCATAGGTGTCGAACAGGGGCTTGGCCTTGTTGTGCAGCGAGACAATATCTATTTTATCGGGGGCGATATTTGTCAGGAAATGCCGGATGTTTTGGTACAGTTGTTTGTCGTCCACCACGATGCGGTTAAAAGAATCGTTGAGGATATCCCGAAGGATGCTGCTCGTCTTATCTAATTCGCTCAACAATTTGGCGGGCGGCTTGGCGCCTTTTAGCTGCGTGAAAATATCTTCCCATTTACTTAGCATCATGGCAAGTTCCTCGTGCAGGTCCTGCACCTTCTTGCCTTCGGCGGCGGTTCTGACGATTACGCCAAAGTTTTTCGGGCGGATGCTTTCGATCAGGGTTTTGAGGCGTTTTCGCTCTTCGGCGTTGGCAATCTTTTTTGAAACTGCGATGGTTTCGGAAAAAGGCGTCAGTACTAAGAACCGGCCCGGGATGGTAATTTCACAGCTTAGTCGGGGGCCTTTGGTGGAGATTGGCTCCTTTAAAATCTGCACCAAAATGAGTTGGCGCTTAGCGAGTACCTGGTCAATTTTACCGGTTTTGATAATTTCCGGTTCGATTTTGAAATTGTCTAACGAATGAGTGGCAACGCTCCCGGAGGCGACGCTATTGGTGTACTTAATCAGGGAGCGAAGCCTAGGGCCGAGGTCTGTGTAGTGTAAAAAAGCTTCTTTTTTGTGTCCGATATCTACGAAAGCTGCATTCAATCCGGGCATAGTTTTGATCACTCTACCCAAAAAGATATCGCCTACAGAGAAGTTGTTATTAGTTTTCTGATGGTGTAATTCTACGAGCTTTCTATCCTCCAGAAGCGCTATTTCAACTTCTGTGGGCGTAGAATTGATGATTAATTCCTTTTCCACGATGTCTTTTTTTAAACACCAAAAACATGCTGTCCCAGGGGGACGCGGTGTTAAGAGATGAAACTTCCGACAAAGGAACTGGCGGGAATAAAAACGGCAGGTTCAAGAGCTGGTCTAAAAATAGTTGCAAAGAGCAGGTCATCAAAAAACGCTCTTGTTCTTGAAGGCTAAAATCAATTGACTCTATGTTGGAATTGCGCCTCTCCACAAATTCATCCACAGAAAACTCTCGGGCGTACTATTCAGGTGTCAGATAAGTAAAATCTTTTTTTGGATTTTTTGAGAATGAGCGCCGCTTGTTCAAGGGCTAATTCAGTTTGGGGATACTAAAACGGACACCGCTTAAAATTGTATTAGAGCAATTGAATATCTATTCTACCAATGCGCTGTCTAAAGAGATTACAATTACAGTTTTTGTTGTCAGTTCCTAT
>CAZXQI010000161.1:0-6598 GCA_964643005.1 uncultured Saprospiraceae bacterium
ATTTGACATCTATTTTATTGATAGTCAATGAGATAAGTGCTTTTTAAGGGACGACCAAATAAAAAAGTCGCACCATCCATTGATGCGACTTGCAAATTATAATCTCATGAAAAAAAAACGAATTCAGCATTGATGTCCAGGCTTTCAAAAAGCGCTTGATTTTCGCCTGCCAGGCCTGGATGTAGGTTTTTGATTTTTTGGAAAAAAAGTTCCCCTCCGTATTGGAAGGGAACCCTAATAGGTTAATGGGATACGTGGCATCTGTGCGTTTACCATGTTGATGAAAGTAATCGGCTGGGGAATCGGTTTTGGGAAAAATAGATTTGGAACAAAGATGTAACCGGTTTTAAAAAGATCGG
Source organism: uncultured Saprospiraceae bacterium (assembly GCA_964643005.1). Taxonomy (GTDB): domain Bacteria; phylum Bacteroidota; class Bacteroidia; order Chitinophagales; family Saprospiraceae; genus UBA6168. Next base: position 360 of record CAZXQI010000161.1, read on the forward strand.
CTTTCGGTTTATCGCACAATAACCTTTCCTGTATGGATCAACCTGCCGTCTCCTTCTAATCTATAGGGATAGGTTCCTGAAGGAAGGCTTCCCCTGTTTAAGAGAATCTGATTACCGGAAGCGTCCTCCCGGCGAACAAGTTGTCCATTTATGTCAAATACGCTGAGTGTCAGCTTTTTAAATTCTATTTCTATTATTTCAAACTGGATGGCGCTGGCGAATGGATTGGGGTAAGCGCTGACCCTGAATCCTGTCGTTGTTGGCTCGTCCACATCGGAAATCACGATGAAGTCCAGCAGGCTGCTTCCACCGACCTCGTGGGTATAGGTATTCGTCTGAACGGGAATATCGTAGCCCAAAAAGACGGCGGCGCTGTTTGAAATAGCGGTTCCTATGGGGTTGTCCGGCTTTTGAGAAACTTTGAATTTCACAAAACCCTGCGAAGCGGCGGCGCTATGCGGCGGCAGGTGGATGCTCTCGAAAGTGAATTTCAAAATGCCGTTGCCGTACACTTCGAAGTCGTATGGATGGCTGCTCGCTCCGGGCTTTATCGCACTCAAATTGAGAGCGGCAGACAAAGTGTCCCTGATGACGATACGGGAAATAGTATCAGTTCCGACATTATTAAAATAAATGTGATACTCAATGTCGGTATTTGCAGGGATGAGATTCTTTCCCTCTTTCGCATAGCCCCTGGGATAGCCTCTAAGCAAAATGTAATCGGTCGGACTGATACTCTCCTGTATATCTATTGAAACAAAGGGGTCGTTTTCATCTTCCTGGAACTGAGCGACGTATCCGGTAGAAAAAATTCCGGAGCTCGTGCAGCCTTCGATGGCTACCGTTGGATAGCTGTTTCCGGGATGGCCGGGGGATTGTTCGGCGATGATTCTGAAAGTCTGGCCGTCTTTAGACGCCTGCGAAACCAATATATCATCCCCTGCGCCTAAGTAGAAGCCTCCTTCCCGAGCCAGCACGTCGTCTTCGATGACGATGAAGTTCAGCGGTTGCTGCATGTCTCCGGCGCCTTCATTTTTTATCGAAAAGCGGACGGTGTCGCCATCGCAATAGCCGTTGACTTTTATATCGGACAAATCCCAGTTCGGAGAAACGGGAGTGCAAATATCATCCGGCAGGATATGGGCCTTCACGTAGTAAGCCTCGCCGGCTAAGCCGCTGCAATCCGAGCTGACGCTGAAGTAAAAACTCCCGCACTCCTCTAACCCCACATGACCGATATCAAAAATGTAAAGACTATCATTTTGATCGGCGACCGGTAGGGAAGAGTTGGTCAGCGTCAGGCTATTTCCCAAAACTACCTGGACGCCGGCGGCATTGGCCTCGGCAGTACCCGTGTTGCAATAGCTGACGGTATAGCCAATATTGGAACAATTTTGAACGACCGGCGCAGAGACATCCACCACGAGTAGGGGGCAATCTGCGACAGGCAGCATCGGGAAGTTTCGCACCAGCGTATCGTACTGAGTGTTGAACGTGACGTTGTAGGCTGCAATACAATTCTCCCAATAGGTATTCTTGGTCAGGACAGAGACGACGTAAATTCCGGTATCCAGAATGATGTCGAAGCCCCCGTTTGTATTCGTAATGCCAAAGAACGTTTTGCCGACTTTTTCGGCTTTGACAATCCAGTCATTCAACCCCTGCTCGCCTTGCTGATAGGTGCAATCTCCCCCGTCTTTAAAAACTTTCCCCGTCAGGTGGTTGGTATAGACGCTTCCATCTCCACCGGTTTTGGTGATGGTGACATCATTTATAAAGGTAGTAAAAAGCGAGTTGTAACCTGTGACGACGAAACCTCCGTCGTCTGTTGCCGCTACTGATTGCGCCCAATCCACATGGGTTCCGCGCCCGATGGTGTTGAACCACATTTGGTTTCCTTCCAGGTCGTACCTGGCCAAAAAAGCATCGGAATTAGTCGGGTCAATTTCGGTGACGCCTGTTATGATTAAGTCGCCATTTGCCGCTGCGACGATGTCAAATCCCTGATCGCCGAAGATGCCGCCAAATGTTCTGGACCATATCTCCTCTCCGGCAGGGTTCACTTTGAGCAACCAGACATCAGAAGAAGAACCCGTGTAACCGACGATGGCCAGGTTGCCATCCTTAGTTTGGAGGAGATTGTATCCCTCGTCAATATCGTTCGGCTCTCCGAAGAATTTTTGCCAAACCAGATTTCCGTTGAAATCAATTTTAAAGAGGTAGAGGTCTGTCGAACCATTGAGGATATTGTAAGCTGAGCCGGTGGCGATGTACCCATCGCTTACTTCGATCACGCCTCTGCCAAAGTCATTGCCGCTAGTCCCGTAGGCTTTAGCCCAAACCTGATCCCCCTGAGCGTCTAATTTTACCAGAAAGACGTCGTTCTCTACGTTGCCGGAGCTATTCGTCGCGCCGACAATCAGGTATCCTCCGCTATTGGCCGTCGGAATAATTCGGTAGCCGAAATCATTGCCTGCTCCGCCAAATTGCTTGCTCCAGACCTTCTGGCCATAGGCGTCAATTTTCAAGAGGTAAACATTCTGGTCGGAGAGTTGAGTCTGCCGAATGTCCCCTACCACTAAGAACCCTTTATCCGCTGTTTCAATGATCGAATAGCCGTGCTCCACAAATCCGTCGTCATATACGTACGACCAGATTTCTTTGCCATCTACATCGGTTCGGATGACGTAAACATCCATGTCGCCGTCGCTGGGATTGCCGTAGGCGCCAAAACTTTCGCTAAAGCCGGCTACTGCATAGCCGCGATCCTGAGTTTGGATGATGGCGTGGCCGAAATCTTCGTTGTTTCCTCCGAAGTAAATTTCCCAACCCTGAGCCTGTAGTTGAAAGCTACCCGCCAACATCATCGTCCACAGCATGATCTTTAGAAAGCATGTCAGCAGAGAATATTTCGGGAAGTATTTTTTCAACTCATCCATGGGGCGATGTTTTGAATGGACATTTGAATACGATACAAAAGTGAAAACTTCCCTGTCTGAAATCAAAGACAAAAAACAGCGTTTGTTGAAAAAAACAAGTATATCCTGCAAACCAGAAAGAAGTACATTTGCTGCTAAACTCCTATGATTAAAGGAGTTTACCAGTAGATTAGTCCTTTTTAATTGTTGAAAGAAATTAATCATTTTATTTAAATTTTCTCATGAAAAAAAGCCAACTCGTCCGCATTCTTCAAACTTTTAATAAAAAAGAGGTCAGGGAATTGAGAAAATGGGTGAATTCGCCTGCCCATAATCTCCGACAGGATGTGATTGACTTATTTGAGTACCTTTTTGCCGGAAACCATCTGCATTCTGAAACTTATCTGCGGAAGGAAAAAGTCTTTGAAGCAATTTACCCGGATAAAACGTTCAGCGATGCCGAAGCGCGCCAGGTCATGTATTTTTTATTAAAAACGGTGGAGGAGTATCTGGTGAATGGCGAGGTACTACAGGATCAGATTCGCGCGCAGGTTTATCTGACCAGAGCGTATCGGCAAAAGCAGCTTTCTTCGCTCTTTGAAAAGGCGATGGCTACGGGGGAACAGATGCAGGAAAAAAGCCCCTACAGAGATTATCACTATTTTGAAAACGAGTATTTGTTCCAATTTGAACAATACACCTATTTGAGCGGCTTAGGTCGGGATGTGCCGCTCAATCTACACAGAGTATCTGATGCCAACGACATAGCCTACCTCTCCAACAAATTCAGATTAGGCTGCATCATGCGTTCTCATCAGGCGGTTTTCAAAACAGATTATGACTTCGAGTTGCTGGAAAACCTCCTGAACTACGTGGAGAATTACCCGGAATTTCTCGGATACCCTGCGATATCAATTTACTATTACAGCTATAGGGCCATCACTGAAAAGGAAAGCGCGCTGTTTTTTGAGAAATTGAAGGAGTTGATTTTGAAATCTGGTAGTTTATTTTCACATGATGAAATCAGGGTGATTTATTTGCTGGCTATTAACTACTGTATAGGCCAGATTAACGCCGGCCAGAAGTCTTTTTTTAGAGAGTCGTTCGAACTTTTCACGGATGGAATAGAGAAGGATATTTTTCTGGAGGACGGGATCCTCTCCAGATTTACTTTTAGTAATGCCATCCGCGTAGCGCTCAACCTGAAGGAGTTTGACTGGACGGAGGATTTTATCAAAAGTTCGACGCCGCTATTGGATGAAAAATACCGGGAAAACTACGAGCGGTTTTATATGGCTCGCCTGCTCTTTGAGCGGAAAAACTACGAGATGGCCATGCAACTACTCGCTCAATTCGAGTACGACGACATCCTGATGAGTCTGCACGCCAAAACGATGCTGATAAAAATGTACTACGAATTGGACGAGTTCAATGCGCTGGATTCCCTGATTGAAAGCATGAGGGCTTATCTACAGCGCAAAAAAGTGATGGGATACCACCGGAGCATCTACAAGAATCTCATTGCACTTTTTAAAAAGTTGTTAAAAATCAGGCCTGGAGATAAAGAGCAGATAAAAAAACTCTCCGAAGAGATAGCGATGACTGAACCCCTCATGGAGCGAAGGTGGCTTTTGGAACAGTTGGAGAAACTGAGTTGACAGACGAGGCGTCCCTCCTCTTTTAGAAAATTGTTGCCAAATAGGCTCCCGATGACAGAGATTCCTTTTTTGTCAAAAGAAATTGCGATTTCTTTGCGCCGCCTGCCAAGCCGCCTGTTTCAGCTTAGAGCAGAAACGAATATTTATTATTTTAAAAAAATGTAACTATTTAGATCCCTTTGAAATACCAGAAGCAATGCAGAGAGGTTAAAACCTGCGGCCAGGCTCGAAGTAAATTCGGGCTGATTTTCCCTTCGGGATAAATCATCTGCGGGAAACCCGCGCGAAAGCTGCATTAACCTAAATAATATTTACACGAAAAATAAAATCACGAGCAAACGACGAGATGGGCCGAAGAAACAAGCTCCAAAAATTTGCAGAGGTTTATTCCTTCCCTAATGTGTACGAAAACTTTGACGCCTTCGAGCCGGGGCTTACCGGCAAAGACGGCTTGATGATTGATTTGAAAGGCAAATGGAAGGAATTGCATTTTCAAAACCAGAACCCCATTACCGTGGAGCTTGCCTGTGGCAAAGGCGACTATACGATAGGATTGGGTAGGCTTTTCCCCGATCGCAACTTTATAGGCGTGGACATCAAAGGCGCGCGCATCTGGCGGGGAGCGAAAACTGCCTTAGAGCAAAACTTAGGTAATGTGGCTTTCCTGCGCACCCGCATTGAGCAGATTACGCTTTTCTTTGACGAGCAGGAGGTAGATGAAATTTGGATTACTTTTCCCGACCCCTTCTTGCGCAATAGTAAAGCCAACCGCCGCCTTAGCTCTGGAATGTTTCTTTCGCTCTATCAAAGGATTTTGAAAAGAGGAGGTTTGATACATTTAAAAACCGACGACCCTACTTTGTACGAGTTTACGCTGCAAATGCTGGCTGAGCGGGAGGATTTTCAGCTTGTCTATTGCGATGAGGATATTTATTCTAAGCCTCTGTATAGGCCGGAATTAGATATCAAAACCTTTTACGAAAGGCAGCATCTGGCTGTAGGTAAGACAATTAAATACGTACAATTCAGATTGAATTAGTGAAACTTTTATTTGTGGACTTCCGTTGTTTGCATACTTTTGCGCCGCCTTAAAGGAGGCATGAATTTTCTTTGAAAAATTAAGTCGCATTAAATGGTCCCATAGCTCAGTTGGTTAGAGCATCTGACTCATAATCAGAGGGTCCCAGGTTCAAGCCCTGGTGGGACCACCCGTCAAATTTTCTCCCATGAGCTTTTGCAAAGACGAAAAGAAGAAAGATGGATTCTCCAAAAAAAAATTGAATTGGGAGCCTTCTGATTTCCACCAAATTTCCCCACTCGTTTTTTGTGATCGCCAAATAAAATTGAACTGATAGAACCAAAGATGACTCTGTCTGTTTTCTGGATTCCTTTTGCGAATAATTTTTTTTCCAAAAGTATTTGGTAAGTCTTTTTGTTAGTTCTACATTTGCGCCCGTTTTCAAAAAAGACGTATAAAAGGATACGTCTGAAATTGGCAGATTTACGTCCTGCTTTTTTGATGCGCCAATCACAATCGTTTGATTTCTAACTTGTTTTTCTTCGCCCTTTAACCTTTTAATTCAGGTAAAATTTTACGCAGAAAAACAGAAGACATAGCCTGATTTTCACTAGATCGATTAGCGTTTTAGGAGAAAGTCGGCGC
>CAZXQI010000162.1:0-6404 GCA_964643005.1 uncultured Saprospiraceae bacterium
TTCTCAACCCCTCTTCTTTTCAGAGTGGACTTAAATTGGTTTCTTAAGGGACGACGAAATAATAGGGAGGCGCCATTTGAAAAAATCCCCGAAACCAGCAGGAACCCGCATCCTACGGGCAGGCTTGGATAGCCAGGACTTGCGATATGAGCCAGGCGACTTCAATTAGAGCCTTCTAACCAGCTCAGGAATTCATTTTTCTTTTCCTTGCTCACCAATATTTCGTCGGAGAAAGGGATGTTCAGGTGAACAGAAACTTTGCGCGATATGGTTTCCTCTATTTCTTTGATGGCGTCTCTGTGTATGATGAACTGGCGGTTGGCCCGATAAAAACTGTCGTCGCATATTTGCTCTATTTCGTTGAGCGGTTTGTCAGTGTGGAAGGAGTTCTTATCGAAAGTGATGAGTCGCGTTATGCCGTTTTCGATGTAGAAGACAGCAATGTTTTTCAGCTTTAAGGGTACAATTCTGTCCCTCTTTTCGACGAGGAGCGAATTTCCCTTCGTCGCTTTTTTCTGTTGCAACAGGTCTATGACCTTATTGTAAACGGTGTCTTCCGATTGGAAGGTAGATTTTAAATTTTGGAACTTTTCGAGAGCCTCTGCGATCACGCCTTCGTTAAAGGGCTTTAGTACATAGTGGATCCCGTTAGTGTTGAAGGCGGACAAGGCGTATTCGTCATAGGCGGTGCAGAAAATGATTGGAGCGGTCGGCGGCATCTTATTGAAAATCTCGAAACTCAGTCCATCGCCCAATTGGATGTCGCTAAAGATTAAATCAATCTCCCGACTCGTTTTGAAATACTGCACGGCATCTTCGACGGAATTTAAAATAGCGATGATATTGCCCTCCGGCAAGATGCCTAAAATAATATCTTTTAGGTCTTCGGCAGTCAGTTGTTCATCTTCAATGATTACTATGTTCATCTTCTAATATTTTGAGAAATACTGAAAATGTCGAGCCGTTTCTTTTGATAATAGGGGCTTCTTCGTTTAATATCCGATAGCGCTGCTGAAGCATGGTCAGTCCGTTTCCCGTGGATATTTCAGAATCGTTTCTCTCCTGTAAGTTATTGCATACCGTGATATATTCTCCCTCTAATTTTATCTCCATAAATAAAGGGCTGGCATCGGTTAATTTATTGTGTTTGATGGCATTTTCCAATAGGAGTTGCAAGGAGAAAAATGGCAGCTTTCTATTTTTAATATTTTCTAAATCTGGAATATTTACATTGTATTGCAGCGCCTCTCCGAAGCGGATGCGCTGCATTTCCATATAGTCGTTGCAAATTTTCAATTCCTCTTCTATAGAAGATACGCCGCTTGTATTTTTTGAAATAGAAACCCGCAGAAAGTCCGAAAGATGCAGCAGGTAATTCTCTGCCCGTTTAGAATCCCTTTTTATCAGCGACTTTAGGATGTTTAAGGCATTGAACAGAAAATGAGGCTGGATTTGCTGGCGGAGCAACTGATTCACGGCATCGGCGTTGGCGGCTTCTAATTGCAACAGTTCCATCTGCATCTGGCTCTTTTCATGTTGGGTGAGCACGGCGTTTTGTATCAGAAAAATAAAAGTATGGATGACAGAAGAGGCGCCAATCAGGAAGGTAAAATATCTCAACCCGCTGAAGGATTCAATGTCTATCCTGTCATTTGGAAACTGATACAAACCTTTTTGTTCTAACCAGGCAAAGATGGATATGTGAACAGAGAAATATAGAAAGTTAAAAACATAGCCAATGATATAGACCTTCTTCCAAACTCGATCTAAGTTGCTTTTTCTCCTCTTGTCGAAATAATGGAAAACTAAAACATTGATACTGAATATGACGATGAATAAAGAGCCTAATGAAAACAATCGCTGAGTCAGACCTGCCAGACTCAAAACCTGCAAAGAAGAGATCAACAAAGCGCCAAATAGAAACAACAGAAACAGCCGACCGCTGATAATGGTCAGGTCTTTAAGAGGGATCCTATTGGGCAATTTATTGCTCATATATTGCTGGACTTTTGAAGCTGTGCCGATATCTTATTTCAATTTCTCAATCTGCTCTCAATGGCTTAGCTGCTGCTGATATTTTCTAACAGATGGCTATGGTCAAAACCGTTTGTTTTTTCTTTGGCATAGGCGGGGGTTTTGCTTTCCCTTCCTCCTTCGCTCATGGCTACCCGTAGCATTTCAGTGTAGTCTGTCTTTTCCTTTCCGCGTCTCATTCGCCTGCCTATGGCGTCGAAGATAGAATAAACCACGGGCACGATGATCAGGGTCAGGAACATGGACGACAATAAACCGCCGATGATGACCATTGCCAGGCCTCTGTTCATATCTGCGCCGTCGCCCTGAGCAAAGGCGATGGGAGTCATGCCCACCACCATTGCGATGGTAGTCATCATGATGGGGCGGAAACGGGCATGGTTAGCGGCCATCAGCGCCTCCTTAGTTGACAGGCCATTAGCTTTGGAATGGTCGGCGAAGTCCACCAACAATATGGCGTTTTTCGCCACTAAGCCAATCAGCATGATGATTCCGAGGATGGTGAAAATATTCAGCGTCTGATTAAAGATCGCTAAGAACAGGAGCGCCCCGATGAAAGATAAAGGGATGGAAAATAAGACGACAAAGGGCGTGGCGAAACTGTCGTACAGGAGTACCATGACTAAATATACCAACACCACAGAGGCAATCAGCGCAATGCCTAAAGAGCCAAATCCGTCCTGTTGATTTTCCATGTTGCCCGCCCACTTATAGGTCACGCCGGGCTTCCTGTCTATCTTCTCAAATTGCGCTTCCCATTCAGCGGCGATGGTTCCCAGGGGTTTCCCGACCACCTGGCTCTGGATAGAAACCGAAGGCGATTTGTCCCGGCGCTCCAATAGCGTGGGGCCGGAGCTATATGCGACGTCGGCGAATTGCTCTAATTTGATGTTTTCTCCCCTGCCATTGACGAACTCTAAATTTCTGACGTCGTTGATATTGCCTCTCCCCGTTTCGTCGTAGCGGATGTTGATATCGTATTCCCTGTCTCCCGACCTGTATTTTGTATTTGTATTGCCTGCAAAAGCGGTTTGCATAGCCATGCCGACTGAGGCGACATTTAATCCTAAGGAAGTCATTTTATCCCTGTTCACTTTTACGCTTATCTCGGGATTCCCTCCCTCGGAAGTGAGCCTTACGCCGGTAGCGCCCGGGATTTCCTTTAACATTTCCGCCGCTTCATCGGCAAATTCCATCGCATCCTTTTGGGAAGTTCCGATGACGGTAAGCTGTAGGGGCGCCTGCTCTGCGCCCATTAGACCGGTATTGACCGTTTTGAATTTGACGCCGACTATTTCTTTTGCGATATCCTGTTTCAACCTCGTCGAATAGACTTTTGTGGGTTCGATATCAGAATGGCCATCTTCCAAATAAATTTTGATTTCGGATTTATAGCTGGTACCGGCGATGTTTATCATTCCATCCGAGGCCTGCCCGACGGTTGTAATCATTCGGGTTATCTCTGGCCTTTTACTCAAATAGGCTTCTACTTTTTGAGTGGTGAGATTGGTCTGCTCAATAGAGGCGTCTTTCTCCAACTCTATTTGCAAAAGGAATTCTCCTCTCTCGTTGTTGGGAAAAAAGTCCGTACCGATATAGCCTTTTCCAATCAGCATAAAAGAACCGATGAACAGGAATAGAGCGATCCCCAACGCAGCTAAATGATGACTCTTTTTTGCCAGCGACCAGGCTAAGAGATGGCCTATTTCATCGCTCAGCTTTTGCATCAGCTTATTAAAACCGTGAATGATCCGCCCAAAAAAGCTTTTGGCGCTTATCAACTCTAATTTTCCAAAACGGGAATAGAGCCAGGGAACGATGGTAAATGAGGATAATAAGGAGAACAGGGTAGAGACCATCACCGTCACCGTGAACTCCCGCAGGATATTGGAAACCAATCCCGTAGATAGGGAGATGGGCAGGAATACCACCACGATAACGAGCGTAATGGACATGACTGTAAATCCGATTTCTTTTACTCCGTCGTAGGCGGCGCGCACTTTATTCTTTCCCATCTCTGCATGCCTGTGGATATTTTCGAGCACGACAATGGCGTCGTCCACCAATATGCCGATGACTAAGGACAGTCCGAGCAGCGACATCAGGTTTAAAGTATATCCCAGAGTATTCAGAACGATGAAGGTCGCAATGAGGGAGAGGGGAATGACAATCATGGTGATGGCCGCATTCCTCAGGCTACTCAAAAAGAAGAGCATGATAACGCTCACTAAAATGATGGCCAAAAATAAATCGTGGATGACGTTGTTGGCAGCCTTCAGGGTGTAGTCCGTAGAGTCGCTGGCGACGGTAAGCTGGACATCGTTGCTTTGGTATTCTGATTCAATGGACAGGATTGACTTTTTTACTCTTTCAGAAACCGTTACGGCATTGGCGTCCGATTGCTTAAATATTTGCAGCAGGACGGTATTTCTGCGGTCAATCCGCGCTATCTTTTCCATGTCTTTGATTCCGTCCTGTACGTCGGCCAAGTCGCTCAGCCGGACATAGAGGCCGGATGGCGTCATCAGGGAGAGATTGCGCATTTCCTCGATGGAAGTGAATTTACTCGCAAGCCGTATGATGGATTTATTGTCTCTGGTTTTGATGCTTCCCGTGGGGAAGTCCATGTTGGAAGCTGCCACCATTTGTTGAATCTGAGTGATGGTCAGTCCGTAACCTTTGGCTTTTTCAGGATTTACGCTGACCTGTATTTCCCGTTCCTCCCCTCCGATCATCTCCACTTTTGCGACCCCGTCAATCCGGGCAAAAGCGGGCTGTATCTTTTGATCCAGCAGATCGAACAGCTCTTTCTCCGAAAGATTGGAGGTGATGGTGAGGTTCATGATGGGCATATCGTCCAAAGAGAATTTGTTCAGAGAAGGCTCTTTGGCGTCCTCAGGCAAGTCGTTGGCGATGGCGTTGATCTTTCGCTGGGCTTCTGTCAGCAGGAAATTGACGTCGGCATTGTCGTTCAGGCGAATGATGACGACGGAGACGCTTTCTAAGGATTTTGAGTCTATGCTCTTGACGTTTTCCAATGAGGAGACGGCGTCTTCGATGACCTTCGTCACGGAGTTTTCAACCTCCTCCGGCGAGGCGCCCGGATAAAGCGTCTGAACTGAAATCACGTTGACCTCGAATTTGGGGATCAGTTCGTACCCCATATAGCTATAGGAAAGCAGCCCGCCCAGAGTCAGGGCAATGAACATGACAATGACGACGCTGGGTCTTTTGATGGCAATTTCTGCTATTTTCATTTTTAAATATTTCGCTTGAAAACTTGTTTATGGAATAATCTCTACGCGCGTCCCATCAAACAAATTAATCTGGCCGGAAACAATCACCCTGTCGCCGGCTTCAATTCCGGATACGACTTCGATATATTCTCCGAAATCTCGTCCGATGTTGATCGTAGTCAATGTTACCTCGTTGTTCTTTTCCACAAAAACCTGCCGGGAGCTGACATTGCCAACGAAGGCGCTTCTTGGAATGACGAGCGCATTGACGGTCTCGTCTTTACCAAATATGGCCGTTCCGAACATTCCCGCTTTGAGCTGGCCGGCGCCTTTGTTCTCAATTTCCAGTTCGACGGGAAAACTCAGACTGGCATCCGCCCTGGGCGCGATAAAGGAAACTTTCCCTTCCCATTGCTCATCCGGCAAGACCGGGCATTTTACGGCGACCTTCTGACCCTGTCTGACCTTGCCGATGGTCTTTTCATCCACGTTGACCCGAAGCTTTAGCGTGCTGATGTTGACTATCTCAAACAGAGCCTGCCCCGGATTTACGTAGGAGCCTGGCTCGATATTCTTTTTGTTGACGATACCGGGGAACGAAGCTTTGATATTCACATTTCCGGCGTTTAGCTGAGCGCTTTGCAGGTTGTTTTTGGCATTCTCCAATTGCAGCCGAATCTGGTCTAATTGCTGCTTAGTGACGCCGCCGGTTTCATAAGCGCTCTCAAACCGGCTGACTTCATTCTGCGCATTGTCAAACACGGCCTGCGCATTGGCTACCGCAACGCTTTGCTGATCTCCTTTGATCACCGCCAAAGTTTGTCCCGCTGAAACTTTGCTCCCCTCCTGTACCAATACCTGAATGACTTTCCCGGGAAGCTCTGTGGAGATAAAGACTTCCTGCTTTGGCGCAAAGGTTCCATTGACCACATACTCCATATTTATGGCTCTGGTCTCAGCGACGGCTATGCGCACTAAGACGCCGTCATTTTTCTCCGTGGCGACGGCGGTCTGCGCTTCATTCTTTGCCTTGTTATGAGCCAGGATAAAGAATAGCCCGACTATGGAAGCTGCAATAATGGCTATCGTAATGATTGCTTTTTTCATATAAAATACGGTTGTCGTTTTTTTAAT
>CAZXQI010000163.1:0-6354 GCA_964643005.1 uncultured Saprospiraceae bacterium
CCCGTACTTGGAGATTTGCTTCTCTTTCAGCATTGGCGTTCCTTTCATTTTCCAGAATTATGAGGAATGTGTTTTCTTTATCTGTGTGTAATGGTGCGGACTTTGTGCGATTTGCTCTCCCTACACCTTTGATATTTTACAGAAATCTATTTTATGAGGAGCAAAATAAAAAAAACGACAGCAGTTTTTTGATTTTATCTACCGTTCGCGTCTTTAAGCCTGTTGCTCTAATTGTGCATGAGACGGATAGTCCGGACAAAAAAGGACGTCGATGACGAGAAACTGAAAAATCGGCGTACCTTCGTAACTGATGATATTTGAAAAAAATATTTTTGTAAATAACCTGTTCTAAGCCCTATTAGAAATCCAATTGGCTAATGGAATCCCCCCTTGGCGCCAAAATCTAAAACCACAACACGAGAACCCATGAGCAGAATTATAGCTTTTCTTCCCTTTTGGCTTTTTTGCCTGTCGCTGCCGGCGCAGGTTGATCAGACGGCTAACGATACGACGCCAGCCTATCATGAAACATTCCACTACGGTGTAAACATGGGCGCCTACAAATCCTGGCGAGATGAAGAACTGGCCAATATTGCTGCGGGAAACCCTGAATTGGGTATGGCTGGCGCCGGCGTCAATGCCATGAGGGTGGCGCTACCCGAAAGCTTTCTGGATTACTGGGGCTACGATATCCGCATAGAGGCCTTTAAACATTACGATAGTCTGGGGCTGAAAGACAATGTGGTTTTTATTGGCGGGCCGGCTCCCCGGCATCAGGACACGACGAGATACTGCCCCAGTACGCCTTCGCAATTGTTTGCCAACATGTACCTGCCCATCTGGGACGATGGTGAAAATGGCACTCCCGTCAACGACAGCAATTACTGTGCACTATACATATATAATATGGTGCAACGGTATCATCCCTACGTCAGGTTTTGGGAAGTTTGGAATGAACCGGATTTTGACTTCGTCGGAAACTCCCACGGTCAGCCAGGTGAAGAGGGGAACTGGTGGGAGTACGACCCCGACCCTTGCCAGTACGCTTTGCATGCGCCCATCCAGCATTACGTTCGCCTGTTGCGCATCTGCTACGAAGTCGTCAAGTACGTGGCGCCAGATGATTTTGTGGCTATTGGCGGCATAGGATATCCCAGCTTCCTCGACTTAGTGCTCCGCAATACCGACAATCCCGATGGAGGAAAGCTAAGCGATCTGCATCCCTTGACGGGCGGCGCCTATTTTGACGTGCTGAGCTTTCATTCTTACCCGCATATTGACAACAGCCTGCGCGCGTGGAGCAACGATATTTTTGATTTCGTGTATTCCCGCCATTCGGACAAATGCGTAGATGGCATGTTGACTTTACAGGCCAAAATGCGCACAGTGCTCGAAACGTACGGCTACGATGGCGTCGCTTTTCCTGAAAAACGCTGGATTATTACGGAGAGCAATATTCCCCGGAAGGAATTTGGCGAATATATCGGCTCGGCGGAGGCGCAGCGCAACTACCTGATCAAAGCCGCCGTCGCCTGCCAGATGAATGATATTCTGCAATTCCACGTCTATCAACTGGGCGATATCAAACCCGAAAAAGAAGCCCGAAGCGAATTTGACCTGATGGGTTTCTACTATGCTTTAGACAGTGTACCGAAGTACGAACAGAGAATAACAGATGCCGGAATCGCCTGGCGCAGCGCCTCCGCGATGCTCGCCGACAAGCGCTTCGACCCGGAGCGAACCGCCCAAATGCAGCTTCCGTCGAGCGTCAGAGGCGGCGCCTTCTCCGATCAACAGGGTCGCTACGTTTACGTGCTCTGGGCTGCGACGAGCAAAGACAAATCAGAAGAGGCGGAGGCGGATTACTCCTTTCCGGAAGCTATGGGCATTTCCTACCTCCACCAGAGGGAATGGAATTTTTCAAAAGCCGGAATCACGACTTTCGTCTCTTCCCGCAATTTGCGGCTGAAAGGCTCCCCCGTCTTTCTGACGGATAGCCGTCAGGAGACGCCTGCCCGACCCGCGTCGGAGCTTAATCTCGCCTGTTCTCCCAACCCTTTTGGCGAGAGCATTGGAGTGAGACTCGATCTGCCTACTCCCAAAGTGGCCACGCTTTCGCTGTTCAACGTGTCGGGGCAATTGGTAGCAGGTGTCTTTACCAACCTGCAACTTGCGCCTGGCGAACAGTTTATTCCGATAGAAACCGCTGCATTACCCACCGGAGTCTATCTGGTACAGTTGAAAACCACCGGCGATAAACCTGCATTTTGTAAATTAGTGAAAAAATAAAAATAGGCGTAGGAATTCAGTTGGGATTCAGCGGAAATCCTTTTGAAACCCTCCTTCGGAGAAACTTATTTTTTCAAAAAAGGAAACAACTACCTGACACAGAAGAAGTGAAATAATCAGGAGCGTTTCGCTCTATCGGGATTTACCCGCACTTTTATTTTTATAAAAAATGGCAAATGGAAATTTGCCTGCTGCGATACTGAAGCACAATGTCCATTAGAATAGATACCTGGCTGGTTCAAAACGGCTATTTCAATTCTCGACAGCGGGCGCAACTGGCCATTCGAGAAGGGAAAGTCTCCTGCAACAGCAGGGTAGTGGGCAAACCCTCGCAAGGCGTTCATTCCGAAGACCTGGTGGAAGTTACCGGCGACGCTCTGCCTTATGTCGGGCAGGGCGGATTAAAATTAGAGAAGGCCATTCACTTTTTCCAACTCGATTTTTCCGGGAAAACGGTGCTCGATGCAGGCGCTTCTACCGGCGGGTTTACGGATTGCGTATTGCAGCGCGGCGCTGCCAAAGTGTTTGCGGTGGACGTAGGCACAGATCAACTGGCCGCTTCTTTACGCGCGCATCCTCGCGTTGTTTTTTATGAAAATTTTGACGTGCGGCAATTGACCACAGAGCAGCTAGCCGGCGAGCGAGTGGACATTGTCGTTTGCGATGTGTCTTTCATTTCTCTGACTCATATCCTGCCCGCCTTTTTGCCTCTATTGAAAAAAGGAGGATTTGCGGTTGTACTCATCAAGCCTCAGTTTGAATTGGAGCAACGGACGGCGCTCAAGGGCGGAATCGTCAAAGACCCTGCGCTGAGAGAACAGGCATTGCAAAAGGTGCTCAAGCTGGCGGACTCGCTCGGCTTCCAATTGGAAGGACTGACGGAAACCGACGTAGAAGAAGGCAAAAAAAACGTGGAGTATCTCGCCTGGCTGCGAATTTAGAATAGTTTGCCCTGACCCTTATTATCCACCTCAAATTCAATCGTGTCTCCGGCGCTGACTTTTTGCTTCTGCGGAAGCGTTTGTTTCTCCGGCGCTTTTTCCTCTTTGGATTCCAATTCTTTGACGTCCGTCAGCTTTTGATCGCTGAGTTTATTGCCGAGCGCTTTCCAGCCTTTGACCTCGATGAATTCGGCCAGACTGACTTCGCCGTCCAGTTTTTTGCCTTTAATCTTTACACTGTAGCGGATGCGGGGATTTTCCTTTGCAGAGGCAAACAGGAGTTTCGAGTTCTTGTGCTCGGAGATAAAACTGAATTTCTGATCCTGCGTGTTCGTCTCGATTTTGAAGCGCTTGACCATAGTCCAGCCTTTGTTCCCATCAAAATAGACGGCATTGACGATCAGCTCTGGATCAAATTTCCCAATGTGTAATAAAGTATTGACGTCGTACCGGTGGGAGAGATCGAAGTCGGTCAGTTCGTAGGAGCCGTCGTTGAAAATGCAGAGGATGTAGTCGCCGGTATCGAAAGCGCCGAGGTATTTGCCTCGCTCGTCGGTGTTCAGACGTCCGCTGACTTCGTCCATCCAGATTTTGATGGCGCCGATAGTGCTTTGGCCGGCTTCCTTGAGCACGACTTTTTTCACCGGGTATTTGGTAGCAATATTTCCCTGCGAACTGCGCCCTTTGATTTCGAGGTCGGCAAACCCGTAGTCGAATACCTTGATTCTGGCGGAACAGGAAGGACTGAGCGTTAGCGTTACGATTTCTGCTTCGCTGTTGGGGTTGGCGGAAAAGTAAAGCACCCTTGAATTGGGGTTGCCCATAGTCAGATCGTATTCCTTGTCTCTGGTGATGGCCGTGACGTTGAAGCGCTTGGCTTTGCTGACGCCGCTCTTTGCGTCGCAGTAAATCATGTTATAGGTCGTGCGCTCGTCTCCTTTTGTCCAGACGGCCACGTGCAGAATATCTTTGCCCACGAAGGTCTTGTCTGCAATCCGGGTGACGGTAAATTTGCCGTCTCTTCGGAAGACGATGATGTCGTCAATATCCGAGCAGTCGCAGACAAATTCGTCTTTTTTGAGACCCATGCCAACAAATCCTTCCTTGCGGTCCACGTATAGTTTGGCATTGTTGGCGACCACTTGTGCGACCTGAATGGTTTCAAATCCACCGGAAATCAGGGTTCGTCTTTGCCTGCCTTTGCCGTATTTGTCCAACAGATTTTGGAAATAGGCGATGGCGAATTCTGTGAGATGCGCCAGATGGTACTCCGTCTGCTCTAATTCATCAATGAGCTTTTCGATGAGTTCATCCGCCTTGAAGGAATTGTATTTGGAAATGCGCTTAATGCGGATTTCCGTCAGGCGCACGATGTCGTCGTCGGTCAGCTCCCGAAAGAGCGCCAGACGCCTGTCGTTTTTGGCGGGCTTTTCGGAGGGCGTTATCACGTACTTTCTCAACTCCCTGTAAATCACCTGCACCACCTCTTCCCAACTTTCACACTCTTCAATCTGGTGGTAAATTCTGTTTTCAATGAATATTTTTTCTAAGCTGGCGAACAGCCATTTTTCCTCTAATTCGCGCTTTTTGATTTCCAACTCCTGCCGCAGGAGTTCTCTGGTGTTTTCAGTGGAAATGCGCAACAGTTCTTCTACCGTGGTGAACAGCGGCTTGTTGTCCACGATGACGCAGGCATTCGGAGAAATGGACACTTCGCAGTTTGTGAAGGCGTACAGGGCGTCTATAGAAACGTCGGGCGAAGCGCCGGGCGCCAGTTCCACGGCAATCTCCACCTCGGCTGCCGTGTTGTCGTCCACCTTTTTGATTTTGATTTGCCCCTTTTCAGCGGCTTTGGTGATGCTTTCGATAAGCGCCTCCGTCGTTACGCCATAGGGCAATTCCTTGATGAGCAGCAAGTGTTTATCGGCCTTTTCGATTTTGGCCCGGCACTTCACTTTACCGCCCCTTTCGCCGCCGTTGTAGTCGGCGACGTCAATGGAGCCACCCGTTTGGAAATCGGGATAGACCTTTACCTTTTTTCCCTTTAAAATATCAATGGAAGCTTTGCACAGTTCGATGAAATTGTGGGGCAGAATTTTGGTGGAAAGCCCCACTGCGATGCCGTCGGTCCCTTGAGCCAGCACGAGCGGGAATTTCATCGGCAGGGCAATCGGTTCCCTTTTGCGACCGTCGTAGCTGAGTTGCCATTTCGTAGTCTGAGGATTGAAAGCTATTTCCAGCGCAAATTTCGTCAGTCGCGCCTCAATATAACGAGAGGCAGCCGCCGAATCGCCCGTGCGAAAATCTCCCCAGTTACCCTGCGTATCAATCAACAAATCCTTTTGCCCAAGATTCACCAATGCGTCGCCGATGGCGGCGTCCCCGTGCGGGTGATACTGCATGGTGTTCCCAATGATATTGGCGACCTTGTGGTAGCGCCCGTCCTCCTTTTCGTACATGGCATGGAGGATGCGCCGCTGCACCGGTTTTAGTCCGTCGTCAATGTCGGGTACCGCCCGTTCAAGAATGACGTAACTGGCGTAGTCGAGAAAATAATCCTTGTACATGCCGGTAATCGTCACGATATGGCCTTCATTGTGCCCGTTTCCATTGCCGTTTTGCCCGGCCTCCAAAACCTCGGGCTGGAAGGGAATCTCAGACTTTCCAGTAGTTTTTTTTGAGTTTGCCATGCTTAAAATTTTCGGTGCAAAAATACAAAAACGCGTTGTTTTATTGATACAAAATGTTTTTATTTAAAAATAAATATTCTATTTTTTGTTTTAAATATTGACGAGACGCACCCTGATAATTTGGATAGTCCTTCGAGGCTCTGTGGTGAATTTTTAAAAAAAATCAAAAATCTAAGCTGGTCTGTCTTATATCGTAAATCAAAGTAAAATTCATCATTTCGAAAAAATATAAAACTCCTGGCCTCCTATTCCTACACCGTAAGCCTTGACTATTCGGCCCAGGCGGGGGGCTTTGGTTTGGCGTATGCTTTCCCACAGATGACTATTGACGAAGGAGAAAATCAATCCGATGATTTAATTTCACTAATGCTCTATGCGCCCTCCTGACTTGTCCCTATTAAATTTAGTGCGGTCATAACTTATTGATAATCAGC
>CAZXQI010000164.1:0-6333 GCA_964643005.1 uncultured Saprospiraceae bacterium
AAGGAGTGTAAAATTCATTTGGCAGTAAGGAGTAATGAGTAAATGTAAGGTAAATGGGAAATGTTCAAAAAAAATTATTTTTTTTGGGCTTTAATTCCAAACAAAGAACATCCTTTGTCAATCTTCAAACAAAACAAAAAACACAATGACGCCATTTTGGGGAGAGTTTATCGGTACAATGCTTCTCATCCTCTTAGGCGACGGAGTCGTCGGAGGAGTGCTTCTAAAAAATTCCAAAGCTGAAAACTCTGGTTGGATAGTGATTACCTTAGGTTGGGGTCTCGCCGTTACGATTGGCATTTATGCTGTGGGGCAATTCAGCGGAGCGCATCTCAACCCTGCTGTGACTCTGGCCTTTGCCTTAGAGGGCAGCTTCAACTGGGCCAAAGTTCCGGGCTATATTTTAGCGCAAATGCTGGGGGCTATCGCCGGCGCCATCTTGGTTTGGCTCCACTATCTGCCGCACTGGAGGAAAACAGAGAACCAGATAGCCAAACTATCCGTCTTTGCTACCGTCCCCGCCATTCGGTCTTCCTGGTCTAATCTTCTCAGCGAAATCATCGGCACGTTCGTATTATGTGCGGGCATTCTTTTTATCGGCGCCAATAAATTCACTGAAGGCCTCAATCCAATTGTCGTCGGGGCTTTGGTGGTAGCCATTGGATTGTCCTTAGGCGGAACCACCGGCTATGCCATCAATCCAGCGAGGGATCTCGGGCCGAGGATTGTGCATTTCTTGTTACCGGTAGCCGGCAAGGGAGATTCAGACTGGAAGTATGCGCCCATCCCCGTCATTGGCTCCATCATCGGAGGACTACTCGGCGCCGCCTTTTACCTGACTTTTTTCAAAATGGAAATAAAGGCTGTTTCCTGGGTAGTTTTTGCCATCTTCGCAGTTGCCATCTTTCTGGCTGTACGCCAGCAGGCTAAGCGCTAAATCGTCAAAACAAGTAGCTATTTAAATTCGGTCGCCATTTGAAGAAAATTAAAAACATACAGGTAAAATCTACGGGAAACTACGCGCCATGAAGCCTCTTCTTAAGCATCGTTTTGACATAAATAGTTGCCAAAATAATAATTCAAAATAAGCACAAGCCCATTGACAGAATTTGTCGCTCATTCGGAAAAGGATCTGAGTAAGGCCGTAGAGCTTCTACTAAACCGCTTAGGCGGGAGCAAAAAAATATTGCTAACGGGGGAACTCGGCGCAGGAAAAACTACTTTTACTCAAGCCTTTTGTCGCCGCCTCAAAGTGCGGGAAGCAGTTACCAGCCCCACTTTTGCCTTAGTCAATGAATACAGTTATAAAGACCATGAAAACAGAGAACGCTTAGTTCATCACCTCGACCTGTATCGGCTCAAAAGCTTGGAAGAGGCGCTCGAAATCGGCATCGAGGAGTATCTTTACGACGATGACTATTGCCTGATTGAATGGCCGGAAATTATCGAGGCGCTATTGCCGGAGGACATTGTGCAGGTTAAGATTGAAACCCTGGCAGATACCAGTCGGAAAATTATAATTTTGTAAGAATCTGAAAGCAGTAGCCAGAAAGTGATTGCCCGCAAAACCTATTAAACAAACACAGCCAATAAATCCATCATGCCGGAACCATCCAAACCCAAAGTCAATATCCCCGATTCGCTGATAGAGGAACATTTACAAACGCAGACAGAAACTCTCTCGGTGGAGCGCAAGCGCGGAAGCCTCAGCATCGGCATTCCGAAGGAAGAGACATTCCAGGAAAATCGGGTAGCGCTGGCGCCTTCTGCGGTTTCTACATTGACAGGCTTAGAGCACAGGGTTTGGATTGAAGCGGGCGCAGGCGCCAAAGCCAATTATTCAGACCACCGGTATTCTGAGGCAGGCGGAGAAATCATTTACAATCGGGAAAAAGTATTGCAGGCAGATATTGTCTTAAAAGTAGCTCCGCCCTCCCAGGAGGAAATCCGCATGTTCAAACCTAATCAAATCATCATTTCCCCTCTACATTTACCCATACTTTCCAAAGAATACATCCAAAGCATTCAGGAAAAACAGGCGACTGCTTTGGCGATGGAATACATACAGGACGACAATGGCACTTTTCCTTTTGTTCGGATAATGAGCGAGTTAGCCGGCATCAGCGCTGTGCTCACCGCCGCCGAGTTGATGAGTTCGACTAATGGAGGCAAGGGCGTGCTGCTCGGAGGAGTATCCGGTGTTCCCTCGGCCAAGATTGTCATTCTCGGGGCGGGGGTCGTCGGAGAGTCGGCAACCAGAGTTGCGCTCGGCTTAGGCGCAGAAGTCAGGGTAATGGACAACGACGTCTATAAACTGATGCGTATCCAAAGGCACCTCGGCCAAAAGCTCAACACCTCTACCTTAAATCCTTCCCAGTTGGAAAAAGAGCTGATCAATGCAGATGTGGTCATTGGCGCCATTCACTCCAAAACTGGGCGCACGCCAATTGTCGTCCTTGAATCTATCATCGAAAAAATGAAATCAGGCTCCGTCATCATTGACGTCAGCATTGACCAAGGCGGCTGCTTTGAAACTTCGGAGATGACCAGCCACAGCCAACCAACTTTTGTCAAGCACGGAATCATCCACTATTGCGTCCCTAATATTGCCTCTAAGGTGCCCCGAACGGCCTCTATCGCCATCAGCAATATCCTGACGCCTCTGCTCGTAAGGGCCAGCAAAGTGGGTGGTATGGACGAACTGCTCTTCGAACATCCCGGCCTCAGAAATGGCGTCTATACCTATAAAGGCCGATTGACAAATGCTTATTTTGGCCGCAGGTTCAACCTGAAACACACCGACCTCAATTTATTGATGACCTCAAGACATTGACAGGTCGCTACGTGGCCGGGTCTGTTTTGCCCATGCAAATTCCCATAGGTTTAGGCCTCCACGAAAGAAAATTGCCGTCGGATTTTAATTGAATTTTTCCAGTAGGGGAATTACTATTGAATAAGCTTCTGTCAATCCGATTTCATAAGCTATTGAAAATCAGGTAAGCCCAAACAAGTTGACGCACAAACTTCCAGTTCTCACATCTTTTTACCTTTGAAGGCCAATTGGTTTTCAAAAAATACTCAATAGCAATGAACACCTTCTCATTTAAAGAAGTCGTCAAGGAAGAAAGTGAAGTCCTGACGGAACGTCGTCGTCGCCTTTTCGGAGAAGAGTCGGCAAAAAATTTTGAAAAAAATAAATTTGGGATAGCCCTCTCGGGCGGCGGTATCCGTTCCGCTACCATCAATCTGGGCTTTGTGCGAACGCTGAACCTTTTTCGCATTTTGGAAAAGGCCGACTACCTGTCCACCGTCTCTGGCGGCGGCTACACGGGAGCTTACATCCAGGCGACTATCAAGGACATAGACTTTAAGCGCACTTCTCAATCGGGAAAAAGCAACCCTGTCCGGCCAGACGCCATAGAAAGTAAAGATGCTTACGAGCAATTATTTGCCAATGAAAAAATTGAGCATCTGAGGAATTATGGAGATTATCTCATCCCCGGCCAGTCCAAAATGGGAAAGCTGTGGAATACTATCGTTTTGGCCATTGGCTTTTTGGTCAGTTGGATAATGAGTTTGCTCAGCTTAGGCGTAACGATAGCCATCATTCTCATTTCACTAAAACTCATCCGTTCCCTGCCATTTTTGAACACGGAAGATTTCGCGCTGAATCTGAATTACGAGGAGAATCAGATCATGTTTTTCCTGGAACCCTTACTGTATATTTTAGGGAGTCTTGTCGCCCTCCATCTCCTAATCAATTTATTTTTCAAATTTAATCTCGATATTTCTAAAACGTTTAACCAACTCGAAGCCAGTCTTTCTGTGATTATCCTCATATTTTTTGTGGTTCTCTTCGCCTTTTCCATTGACACGAGCGGAAAGTGGGACAACACAGAAATCTTGTATGGTCTGTTAGGGATTTTAGGGCTTTTCATCGTCGGCTTTTTTTTGAATCCCAATGCGCTCAGTTTTCATCGCTTTTATCGGAAGCAACTGGCCGACGCTTTCTTGCAACAGGAAAAAGATTTTAGGAACCTACCATTAAAGGAAGTCTTTTATCTGGGAAAAAGGAATGAGGAGGACAGGGACGAAGCAAGGGGGCACCTGGCGCCATATCCGCTCATCAACACCTGTCTCAACCTCCAAAATCCAGGTGGGGATAATAAATTCAAAGGAGCAAAAGCCAGCGATTACTTTTTGTTGTCGCCCCTTTTCTGCGGATCAAAACTGTCTAAATACGTCAAAACAGACGAGTTCCCCGGATATAGCCGGCTGACGCTGCCGACAGCTCTGACCATTTCGGCGGCTGCGGTCAATCCGGGCATGGGGATTTATTCCAACAAAATGCTGAGCGTGCTGATGACCCTTTTCAATGCCCGCCTAGGCTTTTGGATCAATAATCCATCCGCCAAATCGAGAAGCGGCGCACTCACTTGGGTCAACTATCTCGTCTGGTGGCCTTCCTATTTTTTTAAAGAACTTTTTTCAAAAATTGGAATTGACAATCAAAAGTTGAATATATCCGACGGCGGTCACATAGAAAATCTCGGCGCTTACGAATTGATCCGCCGAGGCTGCCGACTGATTATGGCCGTTGACGCCGGCGCCGATCCCAACAGCGCTTTTGAAGATTTGGAAAACCTGTCTATTCGGGTGCGCAACGAACTGGGAATAGAAATCAGTTTCAGACCGGGGCAGGATCCCACGGAAATCATTCGCCCAAAACCTTCTTCGGGCTATGCTCAAAAGCGCTTTTCCATCGCCGACATGCTGAAAATCTGGGAGGAGTTCGACGTAAAAGATGAAAACGGCGAGGTAGTCACTTTCAAAAAGCAAACGATAGAAGACGGGAAAGAAGTAAGCAAAGAAATCAAACTGGAGGCGCTGGTCAATTACCACTACAAAAAGAACGACCCCAATTATTTGAAATTTTGGGTAGAGTTGAAGGCAGAGCGCGGGATTGATCTGGAGGATGAAGATTACGACCGGCTCCACAAAAAAGCTGTGGCCGATGTAAAGGCAAAATTTGAAGCGATGGGCAATCAGCCTGGCTTAGAAAAAATCAAGGTCGGAACCTTTGTCTATATCAAATCATCTGTCACGGCGCCGCGCAAGCTATTCGTGCCGGAGTACAGCTCCGATCTTGAGAAGAATTTAATGTTCGACACCTTCAAGTATAAAATCTATCACCCCGAATTCCCTCACGAATCTACGGCCGATCAATTTTTTGATCCCGTCCAATGGGAGTCCTACTTCCAACTCGGTCAATACATTGCCATTGATATTTTGGATTTACCTGGTTCGCTCAATAGCTACAAGTTTGGAGACATGGACTTCAGCATTGACAAAATCGTCAACCACTTTGATAAAAATGAAAAGCTCTTCGACGGGGCGACCGGTAAGATTGCATGGGAGGATGTCTCTACGAAGGCGTCTGTTGAAAAAGAGGAAGATGTGTTGGAAATCGCAAGGCCGAAGACGCCGACCAAGAGCGCCGCTCCGGAGCCAATTCCCGCTCCGACGCCAATGATCAAATCCACCCAGGAAGAAATTGCCGATGAAATGCAATTCAGGATTTGATTTTACAAAAAAAAAGAGGGTTTTACAGTACTCCTGTAAAACTCTCCTCGTAAGAAAAACCTCCAAATCAGCAATTGCCAGGAGAGGTTTTTCATTTTTTTAAAAAAACAAGTCCTGTATAAGTGGGGTTGCGCACAATTAATTGACGTGTGCGTCATTCAACTGGTCATCAATTAACTGAGCCAGATTTGCCTGAGTTGTGTAACCGACATGGCGCTTAACTTCCTTGCCGTCTTTTAAAATCAAAACAGTAGGAATGCTGCGAATACCAAAGCGGGTTGAAACTTCAGGGTTGTTGTCGACATCTAACTTGCCAACGAGCGCTTTGCCGTCGTATTCTTCAGAAAGCTTTTCGATGATAGGGGCAATCATACGGCAGGGACCGCACCATTCAGCCCAAAAGTCAATGACAGTGACACCTTTTCTGTCCAGGACTTCTTTTTGGAAATTTGAATCAGTGATTTGAAATGCCATGCTAACAAAATTTAAAGGTATTTAAGATTAGGAAACTACGCCCCATTAACACCCTGCAAAGGTAAATGGTTTTGAAAGTAGAGAAGAAAACTTTTGCCAAAATAGCGCAGAATGAAAGAATCAACCCAACAAGGTAATAGCGCTCGTCAAAATCCTTTAGTTCTCTCCTTCCCCCGAATTTTATTGCTGATTTTGAGGGAAATATTTTTTAAAATAGAATGAATGCAGGGCTTTTCAAAAAAAAATTGTATTACATTCTTCATCTTCCTATCTTGC
>CAZXQI010000165.1:0-6291 GCA_964643005.1 uncultured Saprospiraceae bacterium
GTTTAGCGCACACTTCCCTTTGCTTCATTCCCGATTTAACTAAGCTCAGAGCAGATTTTCTAATGCCCAGAACTTCTTGTTCGTTTAGTTTTCTTAAATCTATCTTTTCCATGAGGTAAAATATACTAATAAGTATCGAAATTATACTGCTACGTTAATAACTCACAAATAGACGCATGTATTAACTCTACCCAACCCGGGCAATTCCATTTTTTTAGAAAAAAAAGACAGAAGCCATTGCAAATCGATCCAGAAAGTCAAAATAATTTTTTCAAAAATCTCTTTGACTCCATCGGGTTATTCCGTTTTAGCTTCGCCATACCGGATACCGCAGCCGGAATATTCCCTGCCGTTCATCGTCATTTTTACGCTGTAGTCGTACTGGATGTCCGACATGCCGTCGCCGCATTTTTCCTTCTGGATAGAGATGCGGACGTTGTCGCCCGTATCCTGGTTAATGACAGAATACACTAAGGAGCTATCCGCTTCTAAGGCCGGCGCTGAGTAGCTAAAGACTTTGGCGCCCTCGTCCTCCATTCTCCGAAACTCGACGATTCCTTCCATTTTCGAAATCTGCGCATACCAAAACGGCTCCGTCCCAATGGCCCAGTATTCGTAAGGGATGCAGGTGTTTCGGTAGTTTTTTGCTTCTAAGTGGAGGATTTCCGTCACCACAAAAAAACCTGCAAAGTTGGCGGGCTTCACTAAGTTCTTGTAGTTCGGAGCGACATATCCCTTCAGCTCCGCAAAAATGGGCTGCTTCGGATAGGGAAAGTGCAGCAGGCGGCGGTAGTTCCGCCCGATGCCGCCCGTTTCATCCACCGCCACGTATTGCTTTTCCGGTTCGGCGCAATCCCGAAAAGTGCTCATCTTCTCATCGAAAACGTACAATCCCCGATGTTCTTCCGGCGTGGACGACGGTAGGAGGGCTTCATGGGTGGCAGGCGCCAGCGACTGCAAAGACTCCGGCGCCTTCGTTTCTAAACTCGCCCAAACGGCAGTTTTGATTTCTTCGGGCTGCCGGTCTAAGGCTTCCGCAAAACTGCTATCCCCTACGCGGGACAAGACCGAGCGCAGAATGGCGCCGTGCTCATCCTGTGCTGCATTGGAATCCGACGCAAATTGAAAAAGCTCCTGAAGCGCGGTCTGGTCGCCTTTCAGCGCTTTGGCCAAATTGCCCGTGTAGTCAAAATCAGCCTCGTCGGCCAGGCGCCGCAGCGCCGCAGAGACCTGCACGCCATCCACCGTGACGGGGGCGTCGGAGCTACAGGCGGTCAGCAATCCGAGAACAAACACGCAAATCATGTATTTCATAAGCCATTTTAAATTGGTGAAAAATAATGCTGATGCAGAGCGATCAGTTTTGGAAACAGTCTTTTTGTCTCACAGCGGAAAGTTAAAAACTTTGTAGAACAGGAGTTTAAAAAGCTAAAAAAACAAGCCTGTCGGTCGCGACGCCCTCAAAAAATGCGACCTTTGCCCTTCAAAATTTTTTAATTAAAAAACAGAAAAATGGAAGAAGTATTCATAGTGGCCGCCGTTCGCACGCCCATCGGCAGTTTTGGCGGGGTCTTATCCGGTATCTCCGCTACTGATTTGGGCGCCACCGCTATCAAAGGCGCTCTCGAACATGCCGAAGTTCCCGCGGACTTAGTGGAAGAAGTACTCATGGGCAACGTCGTCTCTGCCAATCTGGGGCAGGCGCCCGCCCGTCAGGCCGCCAGGAAGGCCGGCATCCCCGATACCGTTCCCTGCACCACCATCAACAAAGTTTGCGCTTCGGGCATGAAGTCTATCATGTTCGGCGCCCAGTCCATCCTGCTCGGCCACAACGATGTCGTCGTCGCCGGCGGTATGGAAAACATGTCGCAGATCCCCTACTACGTGCCCAATGCCCGCTGGGGATACAAATATGGCGACGCCAGTTTAGTGGACGGCCTCTCTAAGGACGGCCTGTTAGACGTTTACGACCAGTGCGCTATGGGCGTCTTCGCCGACCGCACCGGCGCCAAATACGACATCACGAGGGAACAGCAGGACGCATTCGCCATCAGCAGCTACAAGCGCGCCGCCGCCGCAACGGAAGCCGGTCTTTTCAGGGCTGAAATTATTCCCGTCTCCATTCCGCAGCGCAAGGGCGACCCAATACTGCTATCAGAGGACGAGGAATTTAAAAAGGTCATGTTCGACAAAATCCCCAGCCTGCGCCCGGCTTTCTCCAAAGACGGCACGGTGACCGCCGCCAACGCCTCCACTATCAATGACGGCGCCGCCGCATTGGTATTGGTTTCCGGCAAAAAGCTGAAAGAACTAAATCTGAAACCGCTGGCCCGCATCGTCGCCTTCGCCGACGCCGAACAGGAGCCTGCCTGGTTTACCACTACGCCTACCGTCGCCGCTCCCAAAGCGCTCAAACGGGCAGGCTTGAAAAAGGAAGATATTGACTTCTTCGAAGTGAACGAGGCGTTCTCCGTCGTGACCCTGGCTTTTGAAAAACTGTTGGAAGTCAACCACGAACAGACCAACGTCTTCGGTGGAGCCGTGTCGCTCGGCCACCCGCTCGGCGCTTCCGGCGCCCGCATTGTTGCGACCCTCAACAACGTCCTGCACCAGCGCAATGGCCGCTATGGCCTGGCCGCTATCTGCAATGGCGGGGGAGGCGCTTCCGCTCTGATTTTGGAGAAGGTCTGATTTGCCGGATGGACAACAGGCGGAGCCATTGGAACTTTGGAGTAAATTTCATTTGTCCGTCTTTTTTTTTAAAAAAATGGGCGTGTGGAAATCTAAGTTTCAACTCCTGCCATTGCGGGCAAACAGCCTCTGCCATTATGCAGAAAGGGCTTTGGAAAATTAAATCCAAAGCCCTTTTATTTTTCTAAAAAAACTTTCGCCAGTCAGACCTGCCGCTATGCGTAAGCCTCAATCGGCGGGCAGGTGCAGACGAGGTTGCGGTCGCCATACGCATTGTCCACCCGACCCACAGAGACCCAAAACTTGAATCCCTCGCGGAGGTAGGGCAGCGGATAAGCGGCCTTCTCTCTGTCGTAGGGATAGTCCCAGCCGTTGGCGGTAATCGTCTCTACCGGGTGAGGCGCATTGTGCAGGACGTTGTTGTCGTGCGGGTATTTGCCCGCCGCTATTTCGTCTATCTCGTTGCGGATTTCCAGCATGGCGTCGCAGAAGCGGTCGAGTTCATCTTTGCTTTCGCTCTCTGTCGGCTCAATCATCAGCGTGCCGGCGACGGGGAAGCTAAGCGTCGGAGCGTGGAAGCCGTAGTCCATCAGTCGCTTGGCGACGTCTTCAGCGCTGCAAAACTCTTTGAAGGGACGCAGGTCAACTATCATCTCGTGCGCCGCCCGCCCATTGACGCCGGTGTAGAGAATCGGGAATGCTTTTTCCAGTCTCGCCTTGATGTAGTTGGCGTTGAGGATGGCGTATTTCGTCACCTCGTTCAGGCCTTCCGTGCCCAACATGCGGATGTAGCCATAAGAGACGAGCATCACATTGGCGCTGCCCCAGGGAGCGGAACTCACCGCACTGATTCCCCGCTCGCCTCCCGTGCGCACGATGCCGTGTCCGGGCAGGTAGGGCGCCAGCTTGTCATTGACGCAAATAGGCCCAACGCCCGGACCGCCGCCGCCGTGCGGAATTGCAAAGGTCTTGTGCAGGTTGAGGTGGCAGACGTCGGCGCCGATGAGGCCGGGGCTGGTAAGGCCGACCTGCGCATTCATGTTGGCGCCGTCCATATAAACGAGGCCGCCATTGTCGTGGACGACCTGGCAGATTTCTTTGATCTCCGGCTCAAACACTCCGTGCGTGGAGGGATAGGTAATCATCAGGCAGGAGAGATGATCTTTGTGCTGTTCGGCTTTGGCTTTCAGGTCGGCCAGATCCACATTGCCTCTGTCGTCGCAGGCTACTACGACGATTTCCATGCCCGCCATAGCGGCGCTGGCCGGATTGGTGCCGTGCGCCGAAGAGGGGATGAGCGCCACGTGGCGATGACTTTCGCCTCTGTCCTCGTGGTAAGCCCGAATGACCATCAGCCCCGAATATTCTCCCTGCGCCCCGGAATTGGGTTGCAGCGAGCAGGCCGTAAATCCAGTGATTTCGCTGAGGTAGCTTTCCAATTCACTGAAAACTTCCCGATAGCCCTCCGTCTGGTTTTCCGGCACAAAGGGGTGCATGTTGGCAAACATTTCCCAACTGACCGGAATCAGTTCCGTCGCCGCATTTAGTTTCATCGTGCAGGAACCCAGAGGAATCATGGAATGAGTCAGCGAAAGGTCTTTATTTTCCAAACGTTTGATATAGCGCATCATCTTCGTTTCCGTCAGGTAGGAATTGAAAACGGGGTGCGTCATATATTCCGTTTCCCTCACCAATGCAGCAGGGATTTGCAGGCTGTCGGAAATGGAGAACTCAACTTTAGAAATTATATCTTTTGCCTCGGCAAAGATGCTGACAATTAGGTCGGCGTCTTCTTCCGTCACCGTCTCGTCAAGGCTTATCTGGATAAATCCATCGCCGTAGTAGAAGTTGATTTCACTTGCTACAGCTAAGTGTTCGATGCGGTTCATTTCCTCATCGCTCACTTTGATGTGAAGCGTATCAAAGAAATGGGCATTCGTTTGCTCGTATCCAAGTTGGCGCAAATTGTCGTCGAGGATTCTGGCGAATGAATGCACCCGCTCAGCAATGGCGCGAATGCCCTTTGGCCCATGCCAGGCGGCGTACATGCCCGCCATAATTGCCAAAAGAGCCTGCGCCGTGCAGATATTGCTCGTCGCCTTTTCTCTGCGGATGTGCTGCTCTCTGGTTTGCAGCGCCATGCGGAGCGCCGGTTTTCCGAGCGCGCCGACGGACACGCCGATGATGCGACCCGGTATGATCCGCTTGTACTCGTCTGAGGTTGCAAAATAGGCGGCATGCGGTCCGCCAAAGCCCATCGGCACGCCGAAGCGCTGGGTGTTGCCGACAGCGCAATCAACGCCCCATTCAGCCGGCGGCTTCAGCAGGGCGAGGCCGAGAATGTCCGCTGCGACGGTCACATATACTTCATGCGCCTTTGCCTTCTCTGTAAAGGCGCGGTAGTCTTCCACACTGCCGTCTTTGTCCGGGTATTGCAGCAGCACGCCGAATGTCTTTTCGTTCATCTCGTACTGCTTCCAGTCGCCGGTCACCACCTTGATTCCCATCGGTTTAGCTCTGGTGAGTAGGACGTCTATGGTCTGGCTAAATACTTTTTCATCCACAAAGAATTCGTTGGCGGGATCTCCCTTCACCCTTTTATTTTTTACACCGTAAAACATGGCCATCGCCTCGGCGGCGGCTGTACCCTCGTCTAACAGGCTGGCATTGGCGATGGGGAAGCCCGTCAGGTCGCTCACCATTGTCTGGAAATTGAGGAGCGCTTCGAGGCGACCCTGTGAAATTTCGGCCTGATAGGGCGTGTACTGCGTGTACCAGCCCGGATTTTGAAAAATATTCCTCAGAATGACGGAAGGCGTAATCGTGCCGTAGTAACCCTGACCGATATAGGATTTGAACACCTTGTTCATCGTGGCTACTTCCTGCAGCTCCCGTAGGTATTCAAATTCCGTCTGCGCTTCGGGGAGATTCAGCCGACCCTGCATCCGAATGGATGGAGGCACGGTTTCGTCTATCAGTTGTTCGATAGAACTCACTCCGATGGTTCGGAGCATCTCCTCGGTTTCTTCCTGGTTCGGTCCAATGTGCCGGTCGGTGAATCGGTCGTAAAAGGCTGTCTTGCTCATATCGTTTTTTAAGCTGTTTGAATTGGTGATTGCCTGATTTTTAGTGGGCAAATGTAAGGGTTTGAATGGGATTTTGAACAAGAGAAAAAAAGGCGGCAGAACTGCTTTTTGTCATCTGTTTTCAGGTGGGGGTTATTATACTTCCCTTTCTCATTTAGGCGGGTGCGCTCTCAAGGCAGTTTCCCTCAGATGATTTTACACGAAGGGGTAAATCAGTCCGAATTCGCTTCGGATATGAAAGCAGGCTTTTTTTGAAGACTTCTCTGTAGGAAACATCCATTTGGGAGGGTTCTAAACTGTTTCATTTTTTAAAAAAAATATGTGAGCATAATAGGTAAGGAAGCGGCGTCGTACGTTTATTACTATGTTTTTGTTCTTAAAAAAGCAAGTGAGCATAATGAGCGGGACAATGGCAGCATAAACCACACTACTATACATTTTTGGTAACTGAGTGATTTTTATTGATTCGTGAAATGTTGCAAGAAACTATATTGCGCCTCAAAAACCTATGGCA
>CAZXQI010000166.1:0-6224 GCA_964643005.1 uncultured Saprospiraceae bacterium
CATAACTCTTCTGCAACTATTTCTAAAATGCTATCGCAAAACTTTAGACAACTTCGTTTTTACAAATCTTCGCTTCATCTTTATTGCCCAATTAAATCTTGAGATAATATTTTTTACCAAAAAAACTACTTATGAAAATTGCAAACATTTACAAGATTGCGGGTCTTTTCATCATCTACGTCATCTTTCAAAGCAATGCTACAGGCCCCGGTTTTGCTGGCGCCTTGCAGGTTTCCGGGGCGCCTGGGAGCAGCGGCAATGAAGGCACCTGCGCCAATTCCGGTTGCCATACGGACAACTCGTACAAGCCCATGCTTTCCATGTCGTTTTTTGACGGAGGGAATCTGGCCGCCAAATACATACCCGGGAAAATCTACACTATAAAAGTAGTCGTCAACCCCGTCCAGGGTATTCCCACGGGATATGGGTTTCAGGCCGTAGCGCTCAATGGCTCCAACTCACAGGCCGGCGATTGGGGAGACCCTGGCGCCAATAGGCGGGTAGTGAACGTCAACGGAAGAAAATACATCGAGCAAAGCTCCACGCTGACCAACGGCGTTCTGGAGCTGCCCTGGATAGCGCCGTCTGCCGGAACCGGAGACGTCACCTTTTATGCAACCGGCTTAGCGAGCAACTCCGACGGCGGGCCTGGCGGTGATGGCGCAGCCAAAAATACCTTGAGCATCAAAGAATCCGGCGTGAGCGGCGCCTCCGCCCTGAGTCAGGATTTAGCGACGATGAATGTTTTCCCCAACCCCGTCCGCAAAACTTTAAACGTCCAATTCTTCAGCCAGAGGGCTGGTTTGCACGTGCTTCGCATTTTGGACACAAAGGGAGCGACGGCTAAAACAGAACAGGTGAATTTACAGGTGGGCGTCAATCAATTCGCTCTATCCCTTGAGTCGCTCAGTCCGGGAATATATTTTGTACAGCTCTCTGGCGAAGAATACACGCAAATCACCCGAATTGTAAAGCTGTAAGCGGATCGGTTGAAATCCAGTAGAAATTCTCCCACCGCAATTTTTCTGCGAGAATTTAACCGATGAGAGGTTGCATTCAATTAAATAGCTACGCCGTAAAAGCTTCTTCGCAAAAAAAGTTCTGCCGCACACTATAGTTGGCAGGACTTTTTTTGTGGAAAAAATTCTTCTTTGCGATTGTGGCCTGACTCTGGATGTTCTAACAACTTTTAGAAATAACCTGCGTTTTTCATGGGCAAATCTTCGAGTTCATCAGCGCCAGAAAAAAACGAAGGAATCTGGCAGCTTTTTTTAAACAGTAATCAATATGCGGTATCTATCAGTTTTGGTCATTTTACTTTGGTCGTTTCTCGCCTTCGGTCAGGATGCAAAATTGGCGCAGCAGTATTATCAGGACGGCGAGTTTGAGAAGGCGGCAGTCTTGTATCAAAAGCTATATATCCAACAAAACAAAAACGACTACTATTTCGACCGCTATATCGAGTGCCTTCTGGCCGTAGAGAAATACAGTGAAATTGAAGCTGCCTTGAAAAAGTCTTTAAAAGAAGACCCCAACAATATTAGGCTATATGTAACCTTCGGGAATTTGTACGAGCGGCAGTTTATGGATGAAAAAGCCAACGAGCAATACGCTCTGGCCATCAAGAAAATGCCCGCCGACCAGTTCCAGATAACCAGGCTCGCCGGCGCTTTCAGCAATCTGACAAAATATGACATGGCCATACAGACTTATGAAGCGGGCAGCCGATTGTTGAAAGACAAGGAAATCTTCGCCTTTAATCTGGCCGAGCTTTACCGCAGAAAGGGCGACATCCCAAAGATGGTTGAAAACTATTTGCAGAGTGTCGAATCTTATCCCGAGCGCATCAACACCGTCAAAATGCAGTTGCAACGGAATCTCTTCGGGGAAGAAGACTACACCGAATTGCAGACGCAACTGTACGACCGTATCCAGAAAAACCCTAATGCCATCCAGTATGTAGAGTTACTGGAATGGGTGTTCATTCAGAAAAAGGACTACAAGAATGCGCTGCGGCAGGCCAAAGCTTTAGACAAGCGCATGAATGAAAACGGCGCCAGGGTTTTTCAGCTCGCCCAGATTGCCTTTAGCGATAAGGATTACGATGCGGCCATTTCTTCTTATGATTACCTCATTGCGGACTTTGGTTCCAATTCTCCATTCTATATTGACGCTAAGCGGGAGTCGCTGCGGGCAAGGCGCAACAAGTTGGTGGAAGGATTCAACTACACGGAGCCGGAATTGCGCGAAATCGAACAGGCCTATGAGGTATTTCTGGAAGAGTTTGGTCGCAACAGGGCTACCGCTCCTATCATCGCCGAATTAGCAGACTTAGAAGCTTTTTACCTCAACGACTTAGACAAGGCCATCGCTCTGCTCGATGAGGTCGTCAAACTGCCGGGCGCAGACATCAGAACCCAGTCCCTGGCAAAGCTAAGTCTCGGGGATTTTTATCTGATGGAGGGAGAAATCTGGGAATCCACTTTATTGTATTCACAGGTGGACAAAGCTTTCCCAGACGACCAACTGGGTCACGAAGCGCGCTTTCGCAATGCCAGACTTTCGTATTACAATGGCGATTTCCAGTGGGCTCAGGCGCAGTTCAGCGTGCTGAAAGCCTCCACTTCCAAGCTGATCGCCAATGATGCGCTGGATCTGTCAGTCTTCATCATGGATAACTTAGGATTAGATACTACCGACGCCGCGCTGCGCATGTATGCAGAGGCCGATCTATTGGTCTTCCAGAATCGCTTCGACGAGGCGTTTGCGAAATACGATTCCCTTTTGAAGGCTTTCCCCAATCACTCCTTAGACGACGACGTGCTTTACGCCAGAGCCGGAATTTACTACAAGCTGAGGGATTACGTCAAAGCCGCCGAATTATACCAGGAGGTAGTGGATAAATACCCCGAAGAGATCAGGGCGGATAACTCGCTTTTTGCGCTGGCCGAATTGTATGAGTACCAACTTAACGATGTCGAAAAGGCCATGCAGTATTATGAAAAACTGTTCATGGACTACTCCAGCAGCACTTTCGCAGTAGAAGCCAGAAAGCAATTCCGGAGACTTCGGGGAGATAGCATCTAAGCGCCGAAAGATCTAAGTCCTTTCGGCGTCCAATTTCAACAGAACACTGATCATTAATGTGAATCCAATCAGAGAGGATCCGCCTTTGCTGAGGAAAGGCAGAGGCACGCCGATGATAGGCATGAGGCCCATAGTCATGGAGACATTGATAAAGAAGTGAATAAAAATGACGCTGGCTACGCCATAAGCATAGAGGCGATTGAAGTCCGTTCGCTGGCGTTCAGCTATGAAGATGATGCGCCAGAGCAGCAAAAAGAAAAGCGAGATGATGGCCATGCTTCCCAAAAAGCCCTGTTCCTCGCCGATGGCGCAGAAAATAAAGTCCGTGATTTGTTCGGGCACGAAGTTGCCCTGGGTGAAGTTGCCGTCCAGGAATCCCTTTCCAAATAGTCCACCGGCGGCAATGGCCATTTTAGAGTGGTTGAGGTTGTAGGCTGCACCCTGAGGATCTGCTTCAGAGGGTTTGAGCCAGACGGTAATCCGCTCCTTTTGGTGGGCTTTCAACAGGTGTTCGTAGGCAAAGTGAGAAGCCATTGCCAGGCCGCTACCCAACAAGACGCTTCCAGAAACAAAAATGACCAGCCGCTGCTTTTTTTTGAAAAAAGAAAATGACAGCAGGGCGATGAGTATTGCCATCCCGCCTATCAGGGCATGGGTAACGAATCCCTTTTGAATGGCAATCACACAGGCAGTAACAGCCAAAATCAGCGCTGAGAACCAATATTGCTTTTGCTTTTCCATGTTCCAAATGAGAACTATGGCGCCCAAAGCGGCTAATATCAAAGCGATGACAGCCGGGGAATTGACAAGTCCGGCTACTAAGATGGCTCCCCCACTCAGCCCCACTACAAAAACCCATCCCGGAAACCCTTCTCGAAATAAGACAATAAAAAAGGAGAGGAAAATCAGGGCGGAGCCGGCATCCGGTTGGAGCATGATGAGCGCTACGGGCGCCATGATAAAGGCAATGGCGTAAAATTTAGAAGCAAAAGTCTTCAGGTTATTGGCGTAAGCTCCCAGATAGCTCGCCAGTGCGATAGCCGTTCCAAACTTGGCAAATTCGGAGGGCTGCAGGGTGATGCCCCCTCCAAAGTCAAACCAGGAGGTAGAGCCTTTTATGGTCTTGCCAAAGATCAGCACGGCGACGAGCAGCAGCAGACAGGCTAAGTAGATCATATTGGCAAAAGTCCGCCAGAACTTGGCTTCAATCGTATAGGCCAGATAGAAAATCACCAGGGCAATTCCCACCCATATTAGTTGTTTGCCGACGGGGGTCGCTAAAAATCCAAAAAAGCCTCCGCTATACCCCTGGCCATACCCTACCGTGTAAATCATAGCCCAGCCAATGGCGATGAGAGCCAGATAAATGGATAGGGTAATCCAGTCTATTTGATTTTTATGCGAGGCCATTTTTCAGAGGATAAAGAAGTCTTTAAAAATATTAATCAATGTATTCCACTTTCCTGAGAAAGCGGAAGCCCGCCGATATCTCGAAGGTAATATTCCGAATCGTCCGCTCGGGAATAGTCCTCGCCTGGCCGGTGTAGGGGTCGGTGACATTGGGGATAGCCGGCTGCTTGTATTGGAATGAGAAGTCGGGGTTGATGGTAAACTCAATCAGGGCGCCGATGAGTTCACTAAAGGCAAATTCAAATCCGCCGCCGACGGTCACGCCATAATTCCACCTGCGGACGAATCCATCATCCGGGAAAAAAAGGCTTTTGTTGTACTCGTTGATTTCCCTGTATTTTTTCAGGTTGGTGCCGATGGTGTAGTCTCCTCTCAGGCCGAACAGGTAATACGCCTTTGTTATGTCGGAGAATTCATACCCGCGTTTTGCACCGAGCGTCAGAGCGGCATTTTTAAAAATAAACTCCTGGGCCGGCGGGCGGTAAAATTGCCCGTTGATGGGACTGTAGAAATTCCTGTTTCGGATGGCGCTGCCTTTCAGGTGGTAGCCTGCCTGGGCAAACACGGAAAACTGAGCCGTTTCATCGGCGCTCTCTACGAAAGCGATGCCGTGGTATTTGACGAGGGGATCCTGGTCAAATCCTCCCCATTTCTGAATGCCGAGGCTAAGCCCTCCTTTGAGGCCAAAGACTGTGCTCTGCGCAGCGAGGTAGCCGCCTGACAAAAGCAAAAGACAAAAAGACAGTAGCGTTTTGATGCTCATTTATTCGCTTTTTTAAAAACCAAACCTGCTGGAAGTACAAGATTTCCAGCAGGTTTTTCATTTCATTTCGCCGACAAAGGTATCATTTCACAATTAAAACCTGCCCTATTTTAATGTTTGTATCGGGCAGTTTATTCAGTTGAATGAGTTGATCTACCGTCACGCCGTAGAGTCTGGAAATGCTAAAAAGCGTGTCGCCCTTCGCCACCGTATGCGTTTGGCTTGCGGTCGGCTGCGTAGGGATTACTTCCGGTAGCGTGGGAATTACTTCCGGCTGATTAGGATTTACGTTAGGTTCCGTCGGCGATATTGGAGGGAGCGTTGGTATGACATTGTCTTCTGGGACAAGAGGCGGTATGGTGGCCGTCGGCCCAGGCTCGTTGACTAAGCGGGGGCGATTGGCCTTTCTAATCCTAAATCCTTTCAACTTGATGCGTTCGTTGACCTGTGGTTCGGCCTCGGCGGGGATTCTGTTTCGCTTGTGCAGGCGCACTAATTTGACTCCATAGTTTTGGGAGAGGTCAAAAAGTTTTTCATTCACCTGCATATAGTGCCATTTGCGTTTCCCTCTGTAGTTGCATCGCTTTGGCTGTATAAAAATACGTTCGCCATCAGCCAAGGTATCGGTGGGGGAAGGAAGTTGTTCGTTGTAGCGCGCTAATCTGGAGACGCTGATACCGGTCTTTAGAGAGATTTCCTGCACGGTAATTTTATTGGTAGCGAATATGACTTTCACATCGTTTACCCTGCGAAGGTCTAAGCCGGCCAGCAAATCTTCCCGCCGTTCTGGTCTGCCATCGGGGAAAAAGCCGGGGCTGAGCTGGTCGTATTCATAGAGGCGGTATTGCTCAATAATTCGAATGAGCAATTGATCGTAAGTGGCATTGGTAGCGTAGCCGGAGGTGCGCAAGCCCGTCGCCCAGCGCCTGTAGTCCATTGGGTTTAAGCGAAAGAGAAAGCCGTA
>CAZXQI010000167.1:0-6207 GCA_964643005.1 uncultured Saprospiraceae bacterium
GATGACAAAGACATCTCGACCGAATACAGCGCCCTCATGTCGAAAGTGGTATCGAATGGAAACGGTTACATTAAATTTCCAATAAATGAGCCAGCACAAGGAAAGAAGAAATCACAGATTGACGAATACATCGAGTTTTATCGGGGCGCCGGCGTGCAGCATATCGCCGTCCTGACGGATGATATCATCCACACGGTGAGCCAACTTCGAGCCAACGGCGTGGGCTTCCTTCAGGTGCCGGATACCTATTACGAAGACGTGCCTGCCAGGGTCGGCCACATCAAGGAAAACTTAGAGGAATTGAAAAAACTCAATATTCTCATTGACCGCGACGAGGAAGGTTATCTGCTCCAGATTTTCACCAAGCCAGTGCAGGACCGCCCTACCGTTTTCTATGAAATCATTCAGCGAGCCGGCGCCAAATCTTTTGGTAAAGGCAACTTCAAGGCGCTCTTCGAAGCCATTGAAAGAGAACAGGCTATCAGGGGAACTTTGTAAGTTCCCTTTTCCTAAAATATTGACAAGGCGAAAACGCCTGACAAAAAGCGAACAACTTAACTTATGGCAAATAATCTATTAAAGGGAAAATGCGGCGTTGTTTTCGGCGCTTTAGACGAGCAGTCCATCGCCTGGAAAGTGGCGGAACGCTGCCATGAGGAGGGCGCCCAGCTCGTCCTGACCAATGCTCCGGTAGCCATGCGCTTCGGCCAGATCAATGCGCTGGGAGAGAAGACCGGCGCGCCTATCATCCCGGCTGATGCGACTTCCATGGAAGATTTGGACAATCTTTTTACCAATGCCATGGAGCATTTCGGAGGAAAGATTGATTTCGTGCTGCACTCTATCGGCATGTCTCTCAACGTGCGCAAAAAGAAGGAATACACCGACCTGAACTACGAATGGATGAAAACGACCTTCGACATCAGCGCTATTTCTTTCCATCGCATCATGCAGATTTTGTGGAAGAAAGAGGCCATGAAAGACTGGGGCAGCATCGCTGCGCTGACCTACATTGCCGCCCAGCGGGTATTCCCCGATTATAGCGAGATGGCAGAGTCAAAAGCCCTGTTAGAGAGTTTTGCGCGCAGTTTTGGCTATCACTTTGGCATGCGAAATAAGGTCAGGGTGAACACCATTTCCCAGTCGCCTACCGTGACGACGGCGGGGAGCGGCGTGAAGGGCTTTAGTGAATTCTTCAACTACGCAGACAAAATTTCTCCCTTAGGCAATGCGCCGGCCGAGGCCTGCGCCAATTACTGCGTCTTCCTTTTTTCCGACCTGTCAAAAATGATTACGATGCAAAACCTCTATCACGATGGCGGCTTTTCTACAATGGGAATGAATCCGGCCGTGCTCGGATTGTGACAGAGGGACGATCTCGCAGAGGGATGTTCCCGCAGGTTTAAACTTTTTTTTAAAATTCTCCAAAAGAGAATGACTATAGAATTTCCACTGAATTTTCCCGAAGGAGAAGTCCCCGAAAAGGGAATTCCTCCTTCGGGAGAGTTTCTACTGAATTTCAACTAAATGACCATGTTTGGAGATCTTTTGGGAAATGCCCGGCAGCAACAGGAAGCTATGAAGCGCAAGCTGGCAGAAATCACCGTCGAGGCGGAATCTGGCGACGGAGCTATCGAAGTGAGAGCTAACGCCAACCGCGAGATTCTCGACCTCGTCATCCATCGGGAAAAGCTGGATTGGGAGGATGTGGACCAGGTTCAGGATCTCGTCATTGCCGCCGTCAACCGCGCTCTCGAAAAGGCGCAGGCCGAAGAGCAGGCGCAGGCCAGTAAAATGATTCAGGATTTGTTGCCTCCCGGATTTTTTTAGAGGAAAAAATTCAGACTGTTTCCCAAGACTGCAAGCCCGACGACGGCGCAAAGACATTCCCCTGCGCCGGGGTCTCTTTCCTTTTAAATTCACTTACCAACATTCAACGCCAACTGGCGGTAAAATCGCACCGCCTGCCTGAATTGCTCCGCACTCAGGCGCTCATCTGCGCCGTGAAAGCGCCTGATTTCGGTATTGGGAATCTGTATGGGCAGGAAGCGATAAATGTTTTTTGAAACCTCTTGATAGTGGCGGCTGTCCGTCGTGGCCACCATCAGAGAAGGTGCGACGACGGCCTCCGGAAAGATTTCGCGCACGGTAGTCTGTAGGATGGAGAAGCCGAAATTGTCCGTGGGAGAAACTGCAGGCGGCTCGCTGGCAGGAGAGTTTTTGCTGAGCGATACGACGACCCGGTCGTCGCCAATCGTTTGATAGACGTAGTTCATCACCGAACTGACGGACTCCCCGGGCAGGATGCGGCAATTGACCTTAGCGACGGCTTTGCCGGGCAGCACGTTTTCTTTAAAGCCTGCGCTGATAATCGTCGGCGCCGTCGTCGAGCGCAACATGGCATTGGTGGCCGGCGCCTTTCCCATCTTTCGGGCGACTAATCCCTTTGTCCATTTCAAATTGGCAAAAGCGATTTTTTGGAAAAGCCCCATTTCCGGCCCGACGGTTTCTAACATCTCCCGAATGG
Organism: uncultured Saprospiraceae bacterium; assembly: GCA_964643005.1. GTDB lineage: Bacteria > Bacteroidota > Bacteroidia > Chitinophagales > Saprospiraceae > UBA6168. The sequence continues at coordinate 2,528 of CAZXQI010000167.1, forward strand.
AGCCTTCGATTTTGGCAGGCGGAGGATTGTCTCTCAGTCGGACGATCGCCTGGCTCAGGAGGTTGATGGCCGACTCCCGCGAGGGCATAGACGAATGGCCGCCCCCGGAAACGCTGACGCTTAGTTCTAATGTCGCATAGCCTTTTTCGGCTACGCCTATCATGGCGAGTGGGGCGGCCAATCCGGGCATGGCATTTTCGACGACCATATTGCCTTCGTCGAGGACGAATTCGAACTCGATTCCCCGCTGTTTAAAGGTCTCTGCGATGCGCCTGGCTCCATTCTGGCCGCCGATTTCCTCGTCGTGTCCTAGCGCAATATAGATGGTTCGCTCCGGTTCGAAGCCTGCCTTCAACAGCATCTCGGCAGCTTCTAAGATGGCACAGGCGCCGACTTTGTCGTCCATAGCTCCGCGCCCCCAGACGTAGCCTTCCGAAATATTTCCGCCAAATGGCTTTGCCGTCCAGTCGGCGCCCTGGTTTTCTATGGGTACCACGTCCTGATGAGCCATGAGCAGAATGGGAGCGAGGCGCGCATCCTGACCCTGCCATTTATATATGTAACTGAACCGGCTGACGGCTTCTTTTTCCAACAGGGAGTCTGTCAACGGATAATTATTTTTAAAAAAACTATGAAGTTGTAAAAAGGCGGCCGTGTCAATCCTGTCTGGGTAGCTAATCGTCGGAATCCTGACCGCCGCCGCCAGTCGTTGGACGGCGTCGTCGCCGACCTTTACCGGCTCTACCGGTTTTACGCTGACTTGTTTGGAAGTAAAGGAAATGGTGTTAACGGTAAAAACCGTAGCCAGAGCTATCAGGCCAAAAAGGAATAGCGTCAAAAGCAGGCGGCGTAGTTTTCGCATGCCGATAAAGGTTTGATGATTAACAGGTTTTAGTTAAATCCTGCCAAAGGTAGGGAACGATTTTCATTTGCAGGTTTTGTAAAACTGCTCGGTGATTTGATGGAATTCCAACAGCACATTTTCCGATAAATAATTGGAGCGATTGATGTTGCGGCAGAGCAGCAAAATCTTATTGACCTCCTGTTCAGGCACTTCAGAGAGCTGCGCCAAATTTTTGGCAAAAACTTCGTCCAGTTCGCGAGTGGGCAGGCGGTAGCGCTCCCGCACGAAGTTGAAGAAGAGTTTCATCTTTTGCAGCACCAGCCGTCTGTAGTCTCTTTGCAAAAAAAACAGCCTGCCTATCGTGCCTACAAATTCCAGAGAGGTGTTTTCATTCTGTTCCAAAACGGGAATAATGCGCTGCCTGCGCCTGGCTCTAAAGAGGAGGTACAGCAGAGCCAGCCCCAAGAGGATGTACCATGCCCATGCCAGCGCCCGTTGAGATAAAATGTATTTCAAAGGACTGTCGCCAGCAATGCCTGGATTGGGCGATTGGTACCACTCCGGAATGCGCTGATCCCAATAAATGGGACCGGATTTGAGATGGGAAAAGACTTTGCTCGCGTATTCCAGCCCGCTTTTTTCTTTCAAATTCAGATTGGTAAATGCCATGGGAGTTGTGTGAAAATAAAACTCACCTTTCCCGTAATTGCCTTTTATAAAATTTATCGCCTCGTCGTTTATCTGCCCCAGCACTGTAAAACTCGTCTGCGCTTCACCAAAGTAGTAGTCGGAGAAGCTGTCCCAGTAATAAGAAAACGGCAGGTAGTAGTAAATAAATCTACAGGGATACCCTTCTTTATCCCGTAGGTTCGGATGCTTGAAATTGAGCGCAACGACTGAATCGACCAGGACGTGATATATGTCGGCCTGATAGACTTCGTCATCCGAGAAAAAGGAATCGAAGCACGGATCTCCAGCGACTAAATGCAGCAAGTCATAAGAGACGTCCTGGGCAATAATCAGAACCCGATTGCCTCTTTCGGCAAAGCTCAACAGCGTCTCTATCTCCACCGAATCCAGCCTAAAATTGGAACCGATATAGACAAAATTTCCCTCTTTGTGCAAATCGCCCAGACTGTCTTCCAATACATAAAAGGGCTTGTCGGGATAGTAGGACTCCAATAAATTTTTGATGAGAAAAGTACCGTATGGCTCTTTACTGTCGGGCTGGTAATCCTCCTGCCAGCGAAAATATTCACTGTCGTTGCAGCCCCATAACAACATCGTCCCGCAGAGCAGGCAGAGAAGAATAATTCGTAAGCTGGTAGTTTGCATTGACAATGGTTGTTCAGAAGAGTTTCTACTGAATGACAGTTTTTATGGTCGTTTCAAACTGTTTTTCCAAAACATGGAAGTTCTCCTGGTTCAGCGAGGCCTTTCCGTACCAGACCCGCTCGAAATTGAGCGTGGCCGCCTGTACGCTTGCGAACAATGGAGAGCCGGCCAGTTCCCGCAGGTATTCTCCGTTGGTCTTATCCCGCTTCCATCGGATGTATTTTTTTAAAGACAATTCTTTTAAAAGAGCTAAATAATAGAGGCGGACGGCCAATGGAAAATTGCCGGCTGTCACGGCCTGCCGGATGGGAGTTTCCAAATCGGCGTTTTGTAAATCGTCCTCGATCTTTTCTAAATCAATACCCGAAACAGAAGATTCTATAGCCCGATTGCGCCGACCGAAAAGCTGCCTGTTCCGAATCACCTGGACAATCAGCAACACTATGAGCGCCACCGCCAGAACGAAAATAATATACTTGACGATGGAACCTATGGCCTTGCCTCTTTCTATGAGGTCTCTCTCGTATTCTCTTTTTTTATCTGACTTAGGCTGGGTATAGTCCATCCCCTTTTTCAGAGATTCCCATTTTCTCCGATTGAAACTGCGCTCTTTGATGGGCGTATCGAGATAGCTCCGCTGTAGCGCCTCATTTTGTGCGGCTGCGGAAATGGCGCCTGACAGGAGCAGAAAAAAGAAGAACAGCAAACGAATCATTTCTTTAGAGACAAGCGGCAAAGTGGGAAGTGGACGATAGCGAAGAACGTCCGGCCTCCCCATCAAATCCTGATGGTTTTAAGTTTTTTTCTGGGCGCCTCTTTGGGCAGCTCCTCTCCCGCAGGCGGTGGAGCAGGCTTCATTTCCGGAAAGAGGAAATCAAAGTCAAAATCAAAGGGATTGCTCCAGTTGAATTGAAACCCCTCCGCCTGGCCAGGCGGCCTTTGCTCGATCCCGTCGGGGTTGGGCACTACCATCACCTCTAAGGGATCGGTTTCCAATATCGTATCGCCGGTATTGATGCTGGCGGGCAGGATGTAAAATACCCCCGGGTCTTTCGGTTCTAAGTAATAGGTAATCGTCGCGCTCTGAGTTAGCTCGCCGTTGACGATGCTCATGGAGGTAGAATGGGTCGGCCCGCTGACGACCTTGAAATGTTCTCCAAAATCAGGCGCTTCGAAATCCTTCCCGCCTGCATTTTCGAGACTAAATTTCACTTCGAAGTAGTTGCCCATCAAAATGGAGTCTGCGCTTACTGTCACCGTAAATTTGGCCGGCTTGTCCTGAGCGAAACCTGCCAGCGGCAGCAGGACGAACAAAACAGCCAACAGAAAAGAGTTTTTCATAAGTAACCTGAATTTTTGAGCGCTGCGCCTGCGCGATTTGTCCCTCAATGCGCGCATGTGCGGCGTTGTCAATTTTGAATTCTATTGATTTTTTGCAGATTTTAACCGCAGATTTCCGCAAATTATTTTGTAGATCCCTTTAGACTTCTACAGATTTTGC
>CAZXQI010000168.1:0-6197 GCA_964643005.1 uncultured Saprospiraceae bacterium
AGTTGCGTGAATTTGCGTGAGCATAGAGGAAGCATAGTGTTGAATTTAGGTACTCATACCTACGTTTCTTCCTGCCTTTTTCAAAGATGTTTAGTAGTCAATCGTCAATCAAAAAAAGGAAAAGCTTCTTTCCACTCCCGGCGCCAAAAAGAACCAAAAATCATTGGATCCCTCCTGGCGTCCATCTACGGAACAACAGAATAAGTCAGGCCAAAGACGCCAGGAGAAGGCATAGCTGGAGGATCTGCACGATCCCTTATTCCTCCACCCTGACATCCCTTTGAATCACACCGGTATAAGTTCTCAATTGAATCTGGTAGTCGCCCGGTTCAAAGTGCTTCATGTCTAATTCGTAGATAGAGTTGACGGGAAGATCCCAGAGACTTTCTTTCCAGATGACCTCTCCGAACTGGTCGAGTACTTTCAGGTCGTTGAGATTCACGTTAATTTCCTCGAAGTCGATGTAGTAAATGTCGTTTTGCGAGTCGTGGTAAAAAGTCCAGTCGGAATTGTCGGTATTTGCTACGCCGGAAAAGTGGTCAAAAAAAGTGGGAAGAGTGGAAACAGAAGTCTGTGCGGAGAGCATATTAAAAAGGCCAAAAAACGCGAGAGCGGTAAAAAGAAATTTGCGTTGCATTGTTATTGCGGATTTGAATAGATTCAGTTGGATTTGTTTGTTTTAGATAAAACGCCCGCAAAATTATATCTTTTTCAAATGCGCTGCCAGTCTGTTTTAAAAACCTGATTAGATTTTACCTGGCTCGTCATTAAAATTTTGTTTGCCATTTAAAAAGGAAAGAGAAAGTTGTGATAAAGGCTCTGTCCCTCGGCAAATCCAAATTTTATTTCAAAATAAAGCTGTGTTAAATTTTAACTAAACTTCTCTTTCCCAGTCCATGACCCGCGAAACCGCTTTTTGCCAACCTTTGTACAGCCGCTTCCGCATCCTGTCGTCCATTTCCGGCGAGAAAGCTTTATCGAGTTGCCAGGCGGAAGAGATATCCTCCATCCGCCAGAAACCTGTCGCCAGTCCCGCCAAGCAGGCGGCGCCGAGAGCGGTGGTCTCGATGATGCCGGGGCGCTCTACCCTTGCGCCGAGAATGTCCGCCTGAAACTGTAGGAGGAAGTCATTGGCGGCGGCGCCTCCGTCCACCCGAAGAGATTTGAGCGGCTGTCTGGCGTCCTTTTCCATGGCGGCTAAGACGTCTTTGGTCTGGTAGGCTAAGGATTCTAAGGTCGCCCGTATAAAGTGGGCTTTGGAAGTTCCCCTGGTCAGGCCGAAAATGGCGCCCCGGGCGTACATATCCCAGTAAGGCGCTCCAAGTCCTGCGAAGGCGGGCACCACATAGACTCCTTCCGCATCCTGCACCTTGTTGGCGAAGTATTCGGAATCCTTCGCTTCGTCAATCATTTTCAGGCCGTCCCGAAGCCATTGCACTGCGGCGCCGGCGATGAAGACGCTGCCTTCCAGTGCGTAGTGAACCTCTCCATTCAGTCCCCAGGCTATAGTCGTGAGCAGCCCCGCTTTAGAGAGGATCGGAGTAGTTCCCGTGTTCATCAGCATGAAGCAGCCCGTGCCGTAGGTGTTTTTGGCCATGCCGGGAGTATGACATGCCTGCCCGAACAGCGCCGCCTGCTGGTCGCCGGCAATGCCCGCAATAGGTATTGATGCGCCAAAGAAGTTCGGCAGCGTCTCCCCATAAACTTCACAGGAAGAGCGGACTTCGGGCAGGATGTTACCGGGAATGTCGAGGGCGTCGAGCAATTTCTCATCCCATTTCAGACTGCGAATATTGAAGAGCATCGTCCGACTGGCGTTGGAGTAGTCCGTCGCGTGCACCTGTCCGCCGCTGAGCTTCCAGAGGAGCCAGGAGTCTATCGTGCCAAACAGCAGATTGCCTTTTTCCGCCTCTTTGCGGGCGCCTTTGACATGGTCTAAAAGCCATTTGATTTTGGTTCCGGAAAAATAGGCGTCAATCACTAAGCCCGTTTCCCGCCTCACATAAGGTTCCAGGCCTTTGGCCTTTAGTTGGTCGCAGACGCCCGCCGTCCGCCGATCCTGCCAGACGATGGCGCGATGGATAGGCCGGCCGGTGATCTTGTTCCAGACGACCGTAGTTTCCCGCTGATTAGTGATTCCAATCGCAGCGATATCTTTTGCCGTCAGACCCCCGTTCTTCAAAACGCTCTGCGCTACTTTCAACTGGGATTCCAATATCTCCTCTGCGCTGTGCTCCACCCAGCCAGAGAGGGGATAAAACTGCGTAAACTCCTGTTGTTCAATGCCGTGGATATTGCCGCTTTTATCAAAAAGAATGGCTCTTGAACTGGTCGTTCCCTGGTCTAAGGCGAGGATATATTTTGACATAATCTTTTTTATTAATGGTATTTTGTCCCTATTGTGAAGCGGTGAAGGTATAGTTTTAAGGCAATTTAGACAAGAGCTTAGCCGCGTCTATATGAGCGCATTTGAAATGCCCCATCGGGCAGGATTTTCTGCCGTGGAAACTGCAGGGTCGGCAGTCTAAATCCAAATCCGTTTGGACGACGTGGGAAATATCGGACAGCGGCGTGAACCCAAATTCGGGCACAGTGGAACAAAAGATAGCCGTAACCGGCGCATTGACCGCAGAGGCGAGGTGCAGCGGCGCCGAATCGTTGACAAAGTTCATCCCTGCCGACTGCATCAGGGCGGCGGATTCTAAGAGCGAAAGCCTCCCCGCCATGTTTTCAATTCGCGCATGTTTTGATGCGGCTCGTATCTCCTCGCACAGCGCCAGGTCAGCCGAACCGCCCAACAAAAAAACGACGGTTTCCTCTCCTACTCTGTCGATGAAATCAATCCACCGCTCTTTTGGCCATTGCTTGGTAAACCAGACCGAGGCCGGCGAAACGGTGATAAACTTCCCTTCCGGATGGGGGATTTTTTCAAAATTTTCGGGAGAAGGGTAAAGTTTGGGACGAATAAATTTGTCGTCGGTCCATTTTTCTATCAGCGATAAATTCCTTTCGACTTCGTGAATGGGCTTTTCCTTCGTGCCTATGATGTGCGGGCGCTTATGGATAAAAAGAAAGGATAGCGGGTTTTTATCAAATCCCGTCGTAATGGCGGCGCCCGAAAAGACCGTGAGCAGACCCGTGGAGAGGAACCTCTGCAGATTGACGACCAGGTCGTACCTGCGCTTTTGTATGCTCCACATCATCTTCCAGAGATTCCCGTATTTCCCATTTTTTTTGTCCCAAATAAGCGTCTCGTGGAGAAAAGGGTGCCGCGCGAACAGACTTTCGTTTCCCTTCCTCAGCAAAAAGTCTATTTCCGCTTCTGGAAAATGCAGGCGCAGTTTTTCGAGCGTCGCAGTAGCCAGAATCACATCGCCAATGAAGGCGGTTTGTATGACGAGTATTTTTTTCATTAAAAAAAATTCAACTGTAGGAGGGGCGGCAATTCCCTATCTGCCGAGAAACTCAGCCCTTTTTCACGGAACCGGCTTTGAACATTTCCCAGGCGGCGCTAAGTTCCCTCAACTGAAGAACGCCTTTCTTAACGGCCTGAATGGTAAAATCAATCTCCTCTTTCGTCGTGAAACGCCCCAGGCTAAAGCGCAGAGAAGAGGACAAAAGGCTTTCATCCAAACCCATCGCTTCCAGTACGTGGGAGGCCTGAAGCGAAGCTGAATGACAGGCCGATCCCGTCGAAACTGCAAGCTTCTTATTAAATGTATAAATCAGGGCTTCGTCGTCCACGTGGCGAAAGGCCAGATTAGAAACATGCGGCAGGCGTTCCTGTTGGCTACCGTTCACAAAGACTTCCTCTAATTCGGTCAATGCGCTTTCTAAATGGTCTCTCAACCGGCGGAGCCTCGCTCCTTCCTGCGACATTTTGGCTATGGCTATTTCAGCCGCCTTCCCCAAGCCCACGATGCCCGGAACGTTCACGGTACCCGAACGCAGGCCCTGCTCCTGCGCTCCGCCTTCTATTTGCGGAATCAGCCTCAGCTTAGGCAAACGGCGCCGGAGGTAAAGTGCGCCCACTCCTTTTGGTCCATACATTTTGTGGGCGGAAAAAGCCATGAGCTGAATGCCGCTCTTTTCGGGAAAGACTTCAATCTTTCCAACTGCCTGCGTGGCATCGCTAAAGAATAGGACGCCGTGATTTTTACAAATCTCGCCAATAGCTTCCATCGGCAGAATGACGCCGGTCTCATTATTGGCAAACATCGCCGCCACCAAAATGGTCTCTGGTCGGATGGCCGCCTCCAATGCCTCTAAATCAATCATCCCCCGCCCATCCACGGGGAGATAGCTCACAGCCGCTCCTGATCTTTCAAGCCGGCGGCAGGCGTCTAAGACGGCGCTATGTTCCGTCTGGACAGTGACGACGTGATTCCCCTTGTCGGAATAGGCCTCGTAGATTCCTTTCAGCGCCAGGTTGACGCTCTCGGTGGCGCCGGAAGTGAAGATGATTTCCTGCGGATCGGCGCCAATGAGCGCAGCTATCTTCTCCCTCGCCGACTCAACCGCCTTAGCCGCTTCCCAGCCGAAGGGATGGCTTTTGCTGGCTGCATTTCCGAACTGTCGGCTAAAATAGGGCAGCATGGCCTCTACCGCCTCAGGGTCGCAGGGCGTAGCGGCGTTGTAGTCTAAATAGATGGCTTGAGACGACATAGACAGCATTTGAAAATTAGGAACAGGCAACGGACAAAAGTAAAAGGTTTTGGAAGAGCTGAATTTTACTTCTACTCATTTTCTACCTCAGAGAAAGCGCCCCCGACAGCAGGACGGATAGAGGAAAATTATTAAATGAAAAGTTAATGCGCCCGAAAAGGTGTTTCTTTCCTTCCATGTCAGGCATCAGGCAGGACATCGAGCCAAGGCGCAGATTAAGTTGCTTATTTATATCATTCCCGAATGAATAATATAATCGTACTTTTCAGCCTTGTATTTTTTTAAAATATCGGTCTTCCTGAAGTCGTGTTCGAAGGCTTCTTTTATCATTTCCAAATTTAACCGTATGAAGTACCAAACTTTTTTTGCCGGCAAAACACTCGCTATTGCCTTGGCACTTTGCCTGGGAGGAGTCCTCTTAGGTTTCACTATTTATCCAAACAACGGATGGGGCGTCGCTCTCGACCGCGCTGCCTCCGTTAACCAAAAGCAACCACCAATCATGATTTACAACTATGACAGCGCATGGCAGGAAATTGACTCGCTCGAGCGCCAGGGATTGCCCAAATCAGCGCTCGAAAAAACAGAAGCAGTCCTTGAAATTGCCCAAAAAGAGGGCGCCTCTGCTCAGTTTATCAAAGCCCTGATTTACAGAGGCAGGTATCAGAGTCAGTTGGAGGAATACGGCCTTCCCAATGCGATTTACCGATTTCAGGAGGCCATGGAAAAATCCGATTTTCCGGTGAAGCCCATCCTGCAATCCATGCTGGCAGAGATGTATTCCCGGTATCTCAGCCAGAATATGTGGAAGTTCAATGATCGCACCCAGACCCGTGAATTCAAATCCGACGACATCGCAACATGGAGCCTCGCCCGGCTTTCTGAAGAGTCTTTAGGGCTTTACCGGGCTTCCCTGACAGATGAGCGACTCAAAGATACGCCTGTCTCCGATTTTAAAATCCTGCTCCAGGAGGGTCATAATGACGAGGGTCTGCGCCCTACCCTTTTCGATTTCTTAGCTCACCGCGCCATTGATTATTTCATGGACGAACAGAGCTATCTGACCCAGCCCGCCTATAAATTTTACATAGACAATCCGAAAGCCTTCGCCCCTGTCGCTGAGTTTGCCAAATGGAAAATTTCCACGCAGGATACCAGTTCCCAAAAATACCTGACCTTAGTTCTATTTCAGGATTTACTGAAATTCAGGCAGTTAGAAAAAAGAATGCCGTCCCCCGCCCTCTTAGATGCAGACCTGAAACGCCTGAAATTCGCGTACGACAACGCCGTCTTAGACTCCAAAAATTCAGCTTACCTGGCCGCTCTGGAGCATTTGCAAAAGGAGTACAAAGGCGCTGCGGCCGATGCTGAAGTCGCCTACGCTATTGCCTCTTATTATTCTTCCGAAGGAGAAAATTATCAGGCGCCCCCTCCCGGAGTAGAAGAAATAGACGAACGCAAATGGCACTGGAAAAAGGCTCTGGATATTTGCGACCAGGCACTAAAAGACTATCCTGACAGCTTTGGCGCAA
>CAZXQI010000169.1:0-6048 GCA_964643005.1 uncultured Saprospiraceae bacterium
ATGGAACAGTATATAGGATTGGGAATGGGGAGGGGATCTGGGATATGGGTAAATAATGGCAGAGGCGCCTGGCAATCAGCCTGCTGGTGCGATATCGCTCTTAGATTCTTTAGGCGAGGAGGCCTTCAATGAAACTGAGTTTAGGCGCGGAAGTTCCAGGCTGCTTTAGCTTTCGGCACAGGAGCATCCCAGCCTAAGTGGGTCAGATACTCGGGAGCGAGCAATAGCGTGGACTTGCTCAAATAGTGATTGACCACTATGGATTCCTCAAAATGCCTGACGATCAGTTCTCTGCCCTTTTTCCCCATGTCCAATCGTTCGGCCAGGGTGCATTGCAGCATGGCGATCATCTTTTCCGCTAAGCTTTGGGCGTCGTTGGGTCGGCACAACATGCCCGTAAGACCGTCGGCCACCGCTCTATGACAGCCGGGATGATCAGTGGTGATAATAGGCAGGCTCATGCTGGCGGCTTCGAGCAGCGTCATGGGCAGACCCTCGCCGTAAAAGGAAGGCAGGACAAAGCAGTCGGCCTGCCGCAGAAATGGCCGGACATCAATGGCTTCTCCGAGATAAGTTGCGATACCCTCTTTTTCCCACTCTTCTATTTGGGCGGATGGCACGACCCGCTGGTCTGAGGAATCGAGGAACCCCAAGAGTTGAAACTGGGTATGGGGATAATGGCGGCGCACCAAGCGAGCAGCTTGCACAAACACGCCGACGCCTTTTTGCCACATCATCCTGCCGGAAAGCAGAAAGTTAAATGCTGCCTGCCGGTTCAGTGGGGCGCCGGAACTGCGATCAGTGGGAGAGTAGAATTCCGTGTCGACGCCTTCGCCGGGCAGCACGAGGGTCTTTTTATGGGCAATCATGCGCTCCCTGACAAAAAACCGGCGATCTTCTTCATTTAGAAACCATACTTCCCGGTTGAAACGCAGCGTGAGGCGATAAAGCAATCGGGTGAGATAAAACAAGCCGCCCTTTTTTTCAAAGGAAGAACCTCGTCCTGGCGCCATGCAGACGGAAGGAATCCTGCCCGCCAAAAAAGCAGCCAGACTCCCGTAGATATTGGGCTTGACGGTGTAATGGTAAATCAGAGAGGGCTTGATTTTTAAATACAGGCGCAGCAGCTTCCCAAAATAAATCAGGTCATTCCATGGCCGGGCGCGGTGGGCCTCCATTTCTACCGGGATGTAGCTAATCCCCAAAGCGCTGATTTTTTCACTGTATTGATCCGGCGGAGCGATGGCGATGACTTTCGCCCCTTTTTGTTTGAGTGCGAGCATTGCCCGCAGCCTGAACCTGAATAAGTACATGGAATTATTAGAGGTGAAGGCGATTCGTTTACCGGACAGTGGTTTTAGATAGCGACCCAAGTTGATTTCTTTTTATGGCGGCGAAAGTAAGTAATTCAATTGTTATCATTAAAAATTTGTAATTATTTTCGATAGACTAAAACCGCCTGACGTAGAAATCAACAGAGCGCTTTTTAAAGAAAAGAATCGCCAAACATTTCTTTTACCTCCTTGGTCACCTCCTTAATTTCCTGCTCTTCGTATTTGGGCCAGATGAGCAGTGCGTCTTCCTCGTCCACCACGATAAAGTCCGACAGCCCTTTGATGACGGCTAACTTTCCGGCGGGCAGGCGAATCAGGCTGTCGTAAGTATTTCGGAGGATGACCTTTCCGCTCTGTATCTGGTTGCCTTCCTCGTTCGGTCGGCCCTCTGCGTGCAGGGACGCCCAGGTGCCGAGGTCGCTCCAGCCGATGTCGGCGGGGATGGTGTAAATCTCCGGGGAGTTCTCCAAAATGGCGTAGTCCACGCTGATGGAAGGCGTGCCCGGATAATGTTCGTCAATGAATTCCTGCTCCTTTTCCGTATTGTAAAAAGGTATCCCCCGACCGAGGATGCGATAAATCTCAGGGGAGAACTGCCGGAAAGATTGCAGGATGGTCCTGGCGCTCCAGATGAAAATTCCGGCATTCCATAGATACTCCCCGCTGTCTATGAAACTGCGGGCTTTTTCTAAGGCGGGCTTTTCTGTGAAGCGCAGCACTTTGTGCAGGCCGTCCTGTTCTTCCGGCGAGAAATGAATGTAGCCGTAGCCCGTGTCGGGGCGGGTGGGATGGATGCCCAGCGTGACGATGGCTGCCCTCCTGGCGGTGAAGCTCAGCGCCTGTTGCAGCTTTTCGATGAACAGCTCTTCTTTCAAAATGATATGATCGGAAGGCGCCACCACGAAATTGGCGTCCGGATCCAGGTCGAACAGTTTGAAAGCGGTATAGGCGACGCAGGGGCCGGTATTGTTGCGGCTGGGTTCGCAGAGAATCTGCTCGTCTCTGATCCCTGGCAACTGGGCTTTGACCAATTCGCGGTAGCGGCTGTTGGTGACGATATAGATTCTCCCGGCGGGGCATAGCCTCAGGAACCGCTCGAAGGTCAGTTGGAGGAGGGTTTTGCCTACGCCTAAGATGTCTAAAAATTGCTTGGGCCGGGCTTCCCGACTGGCGGGCCAGAAGCGGGAGCCGACGCCGCCGGCCATTATGGCTACGTAGTTATTCATGGCTTGATCGTTGTTCCTGGCGGGGGTGTTTCCCGCAGACTACGCTGATTTTTTTTTTCGCAGATGAATTTTGACGAAGGAGAAAATCAGTCCGAATTTATCTCGGACTTGCGCTGATTTTACGCTAATTCCAGCGGATTTGTTGCCGTTGTTTCTAAAAATCCATTTTTAGTTGGGACATATTCATGCGGATGCCGCCGCCGAGGTAGGAGTTGAGCTGGTTGCGATCGGGTTGTTCGCTTTCTTTTTTTCGGTGGAAATAGTGGAGGTCTATGAAAACCTGATGGCGGATTTCATAGCTGAGGTCTAAGGCGAGGAGGGTGGCGTTGGCCAGGACGCCCTGGCCGATGTAGTTGCCATAAGGCTGCACCCTGTTTCGGTAGGTTAGCAGGATATTGCCACCCCAGTTTTTGCCGGCTTCATCTTCGCCGAATTGGGCGCGAATCAGGCGGGCTTCTATCAGCCATTTTTGGAAAGGCTGGTAGCGCAGGGTGAACAACAGTTCTTTGAAATTGGCGCCTAAGGGATGGGCTAAGGACTGGTTGTAGTGCGAGTAGGAGGCGCCTAAGGAGTCTTTGTGCGAATAGGTGTAGGGGCGCACGGTGTTGTACTCCGCCCGGAAGTCGAGGCAGTCTATGCCTAAGACGTCAATGTATTGCAGGCCGGCCTGGACTCCCCATTTGTTGGCCCACCAGCCTTTATTGGAAGTCAGTTCATTGAATTTATACTCGTCTAAGAGTAACTGGCCGTAGAGCCGGAAGCGGCGCAGGAAGTTCCATTTGAAACTCAGCCCGGCGAGGACGTTGTCTTCGCTGTCTAAGAGGTGCTCGACCACGCGGTAGAGGATGACGGGGTTGAGGTACTGCAATTCAAAGCGGTCGGACATAGCGCCCCGCTGGAAGACGGTGGCTTCAAAAAGCCCTATGCTGAAGTTTTTGGCCAGGTCAAAACTGAGGTAATGGGCGGCCATGTATTTCCTGCCTAAGTAATTGTCGCCCGTATTGGCCTGAGCTGAATTGGTCTGCAACTGGGCAAAGAGATTCTGGTAGTGGAAGCGCCAGACCCGCCAATTGGCTTTCAGGTAGAGATAGTTTTGGGAAAAGTCCGACAGGAACAGCGAGCGGTAGCCATCGCCGATGAAGTTTTTGCCGTGGCCAAACTGTAGTCCTACATGGGGCGTCAGATTGAAGCCGATATGCGCCTGGCCGTTGAGCCAGTCATAGGAACCGGCAGAGTTGAAGACCCGGCTGTTATAGGCTTTGTAATATCCATTCCCCGGCAGGGCTTTGAATTCCCCGACGTAGGATTGGACGTATCCTGGAAAGCGCCCCTGGGAATCTGTGACATTGGAATAAAAATAAATCCTGTCGTCAAAGCCGCCGCGGATTTCTATCCCCCGCTGGTTGAGGAACAGGGCTTCTTCCCGGTCTCCGCTCTGCGCCATGACCTTGAAATTGATCAGGGGATTGACGCGGAGATGAAAGGCGGGCCGGTTTATTTCCAATAAATTGGCGGGCGTGCGGTAAAATAGGCCGAGTATAGGCTTTTTGGAACGCTGGTAATACTCGCTGAGCCGGCTTTGTTCTATCTGTCCGGGGTCGGGGATGAAGCGGTAGAGCGTATCGCCTTTTACTTTTTCAAAGCGACCTGCCCGGCGTCCGCCGATGGTTGTGGGCGTTTCTGCGGCGCCTAAGCTTTCGTTGTTGTCGCTGAAAATCCACTGGAGCGCTTCGCGATCGCGAGGGCTTAGCTGCCGGGCGGTACTGCTATCTGTTGCCAGGTGTAGAGCGTATTGAGCCAGGTCGCCGCGGTTGTAGCCTTTCAGGGCGGAGTGTATCGGGGAGTCGCCGTTGTATTTTATTTCAAAGCGGTCGTAGAGAGGGTAGGCCGGATTACCGAGAGGTATATAGGTGGACTGGGCGCTTAGAGCGCTCAGGAAGGTTATACATATTAGCGTACTAATGAATCGCATGGTACTTATTTCCTGCGGACTTGCGCAGATGATTTTGGATGAAGAAGGAAATCAGTCCGGCTTTATTCGAATTTTTTTGCGGGTGATTTACGGGAAGGAATAAATCATCTGCGGGAAGCCAGGAAATGCGCTAATACCACTCCTTAGACCCCAGCTCGCTATAAACCTGCCTTATTCCCTCCTCTAAAGATATCCTCGCCCGCCAGCCCAGGGCGTTCAGTTTACTCACGTCTAAGAGCTTCCTCGGAGTACCGTCCGGTTTACTCAGGTCGTGGATGATTTGGCCCTCGTAGCCGACGACGGATTTGATTAAGAGCGCCAGCTGCCTGATAGAGAGATCCGTTCCCGTTCCGATGTTGACGAGGCCGGGTTCGTCGTAGCGCTGCATCAGGAAATAGCAGGCTTCGGCGAGATCGTCCACGTGCAGGAATTCCCGGAGCGGATTGCCTGTGCCCCAGAGCGTCACTTCGGGGAGTCGCTTCTTTTTGGCCTCGTGAAACTTGCGGATCAGAGCGGGCAGGACGTGGGAGTTATGGAGATCGTAGTTGTCATTAGGGCCGTATAGATTGGTGGGCATGACCGAGATGAAATTGCACCCATATTGCGCGCGATAGGCGTCGCAGAGTTTGATGCCGGCAATCTTGGCGATGGCGTAAGGTTCGTTGGTGGGTTCCAAAAGCCCCGTCAGGAGATATTCTTCTTTGAGCGGCTGAGGAGCCATTTTGGGATAGATACAAGAAGAGCCGAGCAGCATCAGTTTTTGGACGCCGGTCTTCCAGGCCGCATGGATGACGTTGGCCTCAATCATCAGATTTTCATAGATGAATTCGGCGCGATAGGTGTTGTTGGCTAAGATACCGCCGACTTTGGCGGCTGCTAAGAAAACGTATTCTGGTTTTTCGCGACGGAAAAATTCCTCTACTTCTTCCTGCCTGCGCAGGTCTAATTGCTGCGATGTGCGGAGCAAAAGGTTTATGTGACCCTCGGATTGTAGTTGGCGAACGAGGGCGGAGCCTACCATGCCGCGGTGGCCAGCCACATATATTTTTGAATTTTGCTGCATTGAGTCTGGCAGGAACGCTTCCCGCAGATGATGGAGTTAATTTTTTTTGTGAGAAAAAATCAAAAATCGAATATCAACCGTCAGACTACCAGGCATTTTTGAAAAGGCAGGAAGAAACGCAGGTTAGAGTACCTAAATTCAACGCTTTGCTTCCTCCAAGCCTACGCAAATTCATGCAACTGCATAAATCTTACTGCTTAGGAACCATAAAAAACTGAGGGGCTGGCAGTCCTGACCCCTATATTTTTCAATTTCACCAGGTTTATCACTTATGTACCTGGTATGTTAAGCACTAAAATCACTCAATTTTCAAAAATGTATAGTAGTGTGATTTTTTCTTTTGATATGCGGCTTCCTGCTTTTGTATTACGCCCTTTCAGGGCTGCTTATATATGTTGTCTCTCGCCACGATGGGCTACACCCATCGCTAGTGTATTTCGCCCCTTTGGGGCT
>CAZXQI010000170.1:0-6026 GCA_964643005.1 uncultured Saprospiraceae bacterium
GAACTGGGGGGCGACTCAATCCTCGCCGCCCGCTTCATCGGAGACCTGATGACGCTCGGCGGCGCCTCTATTTTTATTACCACCATTTTCAATTTCCCCACCATTGCAGCTTACGCCGCTTTTTTGGAGGAAAAATATCCTGATATCATTGAGAAGTTGCAGGCTGAAACCACTTCTCAAAAAGCGGAACCTAAGAACCAAGAGTCATCTGCCCACAAAAATCTTTCGGAAGCCGACATTGCAGGGTTCCCCGAATTAGTTCCTAAGCACCTGACAAACAGCGGTTTATCGGACTCTGCATCCCCGTGCCCTCGCGCTCCTGTCTTTATTCTGGCGCCGCCCCGCTCCGGCACGACCCTGCTCCGGGTGATGCTGGCGGGTCATCCCGATTTATTCGCCTGCAATGAATTGCAGCTACTCCATTTTGAAACCATGAAAGAGAGGAGAGAGGCCTATTCGGGCAAGTTCTCGCTTTGGACGGAGGGTCTGGTGAGAGCGGTAATGGAGTTGAAAAAAGTAGATGCAGATGGCGCCAAACTGCTGATTCAGGAACTTGAAGAAAAGGGGACAAGGACTGCGGAAATGTTCGGTCTCCTCTACGACTGGCTCGGCGATGCCAGAGAGATTGTGGACAAGTCGCCCAGTTACGCCTTAGACCCGGCGGCGCTCGAAAAGGCTCTGGCCGACTTTCCCAATGCCCGCTTTATCCAGCTCTCCAGGCATCCGTACAGCATGGCGCGCTCTTTTGAGAGATACAACATGGATCAGGCGCTCTACCTGAAAGCAAGCCACTATTCGGCGCAGCAGATTGGCGAACTCGTCTGGTTGCATAGTCATCGCAACATTCAGGATTTTTTGAAAAAAATTCCCGCCAACAGGAAGTTTAGCATGACTTACGAGGATTTGGTGAAAAACCCTGAACAGACCATGCGCGAAATGTGCCAAACTCTGGGTCTTCCTTTTCACGAAGCTCTGCTCTCGCCCTATCGGGATTTGGACAAAAAAATGACCGACGGCATCCACCGCGAAAGCCGCTCCATGGGCGATATTAATTTTGATAAAAAGAAAAAAATTGAAGCCCAAAAGGCGGAAGACTGGAAGGGCGTCCTGAATGATAATTTCCTCAGCGATGAAACCTGGAACCTCGCCCAAAATCTTGGCTATCCCAAACCCGGACAGGAAAAAGTCGGCACTCCAAAAACCGCAAAGCCAAAACCTGAAAAATCCTCCGGCGATATCGCCATTATCGGCATGGCCTGCCGCCTGCCAGGCTCTGCGAGCAGCGAAGAGTTCTGGAAAAATCTCATCGAGGGAAAAGACCTGAGCCATCAGGTAACAGAGGCCGACCTCCGCGCAGAGGGAATTGAGCAGGTCAGCCCGAATACAGTGCGGCGTACCTACGCCTTAGACGACCCTTACGCTTTCGATGCCACCTTCTTTGGCTACCATCCCAAAGAAGCCGAACTGACCGATCCGCAGCATCGCATTTTTCTCGAAACGGCCTATCAGGCGCTCGAATCTGCCGGCTACGACCCCTACCGCTTTGAAGGCAATATCGGTATTTTTGGAGGCGTCGCCCGCAACACTTATTTTACCAATAACCTCTTGTCTAACAAGGATTTATTAGAAAAATCGGGCGGCTGGTATCAGAGCATGATAGCCACCGACCCGACCTTCAGCATCAGCCGGGTGGCATACAAACTCAATCTGCGCGGCCCCGCTGTCAATGTGCAAACGGCCTGCTCCACCGGCGGGGTGGCCGTCCACTTAGCCTGCCAAAGCCTGCTTTCTGGCGACAGCGATATGGTCGTCGTCGGAGGGGGCAGGGTGCAGGCGCCTGTGTTCGGCGGCTACGAGTACGTCGAAGGCGGCCCCCTTTCGCCGGACGGAACCTGCCGAGCCTTTGATTCGCAGGCCAATGGAATGGTACAGGGCCACGGTATGGCCATGCTGATCCTGAAAAAACTCGACAAGGCTCTTGAAGACCGCGACCATATATGGGCGGTCATCAAATCTTCAGCTATCAACAACGACGGTTCCGACAAGACAGGCCTTACCGCTCCCAGCGCCAAAGGACAGTCTGCCGTCATCCGAAGGGCATTAGACCTCGCCAGATTGAGGCCCGGCCAGATTAGCTATATCGAAACCCACGGCACCGGAACTTTTATCGGCGACCCTATTGAGATGCAGGGACTTGCAGACGCTTTCCAGTCTGCCGGGTCAGGCGGCCGGCCTGATCGCTGGCTGATAGGCTCGGTCAAAACCAATATCGGGCACCTGGACGCAGGAGCCGGCATCGTCGGCATCATCAAAACGGCCTTGTCGCTCTACCACGGGAAGCTGCCGCCCACGCTGCATTTCACGAGTCCTAACCCACAAATTGATTTTAAAAATTTGCCTTTCGAGGTAAATACAGGCCTGCGCGCCTGGCCTAAAACCCAGGAAGCCCGAAGAGCCGGCGTCAGCACGTTTGGCCTCGGCGGTACCAACGCACATATTATATTAGAGGAAGCCCCGGTACAGGAGGCTACTATTGAGAGCGGCCGCCCTGAGTTGCTCCTTCTCTCGGCGAAAACGGAGCAGGCGCTCGAAAGGTCTGTTGCCGGACTGAAGACTTTATTGGAAAAAAGTACCGACCTGAACCTCGCCGATGCAGCATATACGCTGGCTACCGGCAGGCCTCATTTTTCCAAAAGAATGGCGCTGCTGGGCTCCAATCCACCCGTTTCCGGCAGTTCCGACTTTTTTGACGCCGAAATCATTTTCATGTTTCCCGGCGGCGGCGCCCAGTACCAGAACATGTTGCGGGATCTTTACCAGGACAGCCATTTTTTCAAAAGGCAATTAGACGCCTGCTTTGAAATTTTAGAAAAACAACACGGACTGAAGATCAGAGATTTGGTTTTTCCGCCCGAGTCGGATAATGCCGCCGCGCTCAATAAACCTGCTGCCGCACTCGGCAGCCTGTTTAGCGTGGAATATTCTCTGGCCAGACTGTGGCAGCACTGGGGCGTCCAGCCTACCCGGCTCATCGGCCATTCCATGGGCGAGTATTCCGCTGCCTGCCTGGCAGGCGTGATGAGTCTGGAAGATGCAATCGGTCTGGTGGCCGTGCGGGGAAAACTGTTTGAAACCCGCACAGGAGCCGGCAGCATGCTCAGCGTCGCTCTTTCGGAGGAGAAACTGCGTCCCTACCTCGACGAAGGCCACACCATTTCGGTGATTAACAAACCCGACAACTTAGTCGTGAGCGGTACCGTGGATGCGATCGACCGCTTAGAAAAACAGATGGCCAGGGACGGCGTGGAATCCTCGAAAATCCATATAGACGTAGCCGCACATTCGCCGCAGGTAGAACCCATTTTACCTGAATTCAAAAAATACTTAGAAACAGTAAGCCTGCACGCTCCGCAAATTCCTATAATTTCCAACGTGACGGGTACCTGGCTGAAGCCGGAGGAAGCCACCTCGGTAGATTACTGGCTGCGGCATCTCCGCCAGACGGTTCGCTTTGCCGATGGCCTGGCTACCCTAAACTCTCAATCGTCCGATAAGAAACGTATCTTCCTCGAAGTGGGACCCGGACAAACCTTAAGCACTTTTGCCCGGGCCATTCCCACTCTCGGCGTACAGAAGCTGACGCCTGCCTCCGCCCGCCATCCGAAAGAATTGCGAAACGACACGGAATTTATTTTAAAAACCCTCGGCGCCTTGTGGGTCAATGGTGTTGAGATCAACTGGCATGCGTTTTTTGAGGAAGTAAGCCCCCGCCATATTCCCCTCCCCACTTATTTTTTTGAAAAAAGGAAATTCTTCATTCCCCCCGGCCCTGCCGTTCATACGCCCATCGTCCAGCCAACGGCGATAGACACTGTGATACAGGTGACAAATACCACAGATACAATGAGCACACAGCTCCTTTCTCGCATTCCCGTTTTGGTGAATGAAATCAGGCAAATCCTGCATGAACTTTCAGGCCTTCCTCCAATGGAGATGAACGAACAGGCCACTTTCCTCGAACTTGGCTTCGACAGCCTGTTCCTCAGCCAGGCCATCATTAAATTCAACCATCGCTTCAAACTGAGTCTGAGTTTCAGGATGTTGTTCGAGGAAACCCCGACGATAGGCGCTCTGGCGGCCTGGCTGGATGAGAATTTGGCGGCTGATTTATTTAAACCCGTACAGGTACAAACAGAAGCGCCTCCAGCGCAAACTGATTATGTCGAAATGTCTATGCCGCAGGAAGCTGCGCCTTTGCCGATGGCGCCGGGGATACCGGTTACGACCCTTCCGGCTTCTGGCCTGGGCGTCCAGGATCTGATTCAGCAGCAGTTGCAGATCATGCAATGGCAGCTGGCCGTGCTAAAGGGGGAAAATGTTTCTCATCCAACCCAGACTTCTCCATTTCCGCCGGCCACTCAGGCTCCTCCGGTTCAGGAAAGAACTTCGACTCCTCAGTCAGGCGAGCAGAGTTCTGTGGGTGCAGCTCACCGCTCGAAAGGCGTGACAGCCAAAATGAATTCCTATAAAAAAATTGGCGGCGGGGAACTGACGGAGCAACAGCGAAAGGGCTTAGATACATTCATGCTGCGTTACGCTGCAATGACCCAAAAGTCAAAGGATCTGTCTCAGCGTCACCGGGAATGGTACGCCGACCCGAGAAGCGTGACCGGTTTTAGCAAACTGTGGAAGGAAATCTGCTACCAGATCGCACATGAACGTTCGATGGGTTCCAAAATCATAGACGTGGACGGCAACGAATACGTGGACTACGTGATGAGCTACGGCGTCGCCTTGTTTGGTCACATGCCCGATTTCGTGGAAAGTGCAGTAACTGCTGCTATCCGGCGGGGCAACTCCATAGACCTGCTGCCGCCTGAGGCGACGGAAGTAGCCCGGATGATTTGCGAAATCACCGGACACGACCGGGTCACCCTCGCCAATACCGGAACAGAAGCCGTCCTCGGCGCCGTCCGCGCTGCCAGAACGGTGACGGGACGCGATAAGATTGCCGTCTTCGACACCGACTACCACGGCATGATTGACCAGTTCATGGTGCGGGGCGTTAGCTTTAACGGCAGGGACAAAACGCTCCCAGGCGCTCCGGGTATCCCTGGATTTATGGTGGAAAACACACTGGTACTCGACTACGACGATCCGGAAGTTTTACAAAAATTGGAACAACAAATTGGCGAACTGGCGGCGGTAGTCATCGAACCGGTGCAGGCTCAAAACCCGCACTGGCAACATGCGGAGCTGATTCGCGCTATTCGCAAGATGACTGAAGAGCGCGACGTCGCCCTGATATTCGATGAAATCATCAACGGCTTTCGCCTCAACCAAAGGGGCGCTCAGGCCTGGTATGGGGTGGAGGCTGATATCTGCGCCTATGGTAAGAGCATCTCCGGCGGACTGCCGCTGGCTGCCGTAGCCGGAAAGGCCAAATATATGGAAGCCTTCGACGGCGGCTTCTGGAACTTCGGCGACGACTCTTCGCCCGACGGTGCAATCACATATTTTGCCAGCACTTTTATCAAAAATCCCATCAGCGTGGCGGCTGCTCATGCCGCTCTGACAGAGATAGAGCGTAGAGGACCTGCCCTTCAGGAGGATTTGAATGAAAAAACTATCCGCTTTGCAGAGCGCATTCGCGAGATATTCCTCCGCACCAAAGCGCCGTTGATGATTCAGTCCTGTTCCTCGTTTTTTATGATAAAAAATGTGGACGGCAATCCGCTTACCCGCCTGTTCAACTACTTCCTGCGCACCAGGGGAGTGAATATCAGGGAGAGACCCTGCTTCATCTCGACGGCTCACACAGAGGCCGATTTTGAAAAGACATACAAAGCCTTTGAACTGGCCATTCAGGATATGTTTGATGCCGGTTTACTGGAGGCCTGGGAAGGCGAGGACATGAACAGCATCACCCCCGTTCCGACTCATCTCCAGCCTGTAAGAGCGGGACTGGATTCGTTTCCAAAAGCCGAGACATGGGAAGGCTCCCTGACCGGAGGCCAGCAGGAACT
>CAZXQI010000171.1:0-5920 GCA_964643005.1 uncultured Saprospiraceae bacterium
AGAGAAAGACCTTTTGGACAGATTTCGCAGTTGAATTCCCGTTTTGAAGGTCGCTTTGAATTTCATCTGGCGGCAAGAGAAAAATTAAAAACCTTCTTTCCTGATTTTTATCAAAACAACCAGGCCTTCCTTTTCGACAATCTGTATTACGTTGTTTATAGCGCTGCGCTTTGCGATTTAGAATATGGAACCAGGCAGTTTAAAACCTTAATGCCGCCTGATTACTTTCCCGATTTCAGAAGGGGGAATAAAATTAGCTGGATGCATAGTCTGGGATTTGCATTGTTGGGGTTTAAAAATTATGTCAGATTTAGGAAAAGTTTTTTGAGAATTTAGAAAGATAATGGAGAAAAGTAAGATTAGTGTTTTGTGCCTGGCATCATGGTTTCCGACAGTTCATTCCCCACAAAATGGGGATTTCATTGAGCGGATGTGTAAAGCAGTCACCCCCTATTGTGATTTGCATTTACTGCATGTAGGAGAAGGGCCGGTAGATAAAATGCAGGTTCTGGAAATGTATGATGAGTTTTATCGGATTCTGGTGATAGTGCCGTATCGAAAAAATAGCAATGTGCTATTGAGATTTTTCCAACTTTATCGAGGATATTGCAAAGGCATGAAGGTTCTTTCCGGCAGAGGGAAAACCTTTTCTATGGTTCATCTGCATGTAATTTATCCATTGGGTATTTTATATCTGATTTCCAGAAAATTGAGTCGCTTTCCCCTTATTATCACAGAGCATTCTACGCGGTATGCCAAAAAGCTGAGTGGAAAATTTAATTTGATAGAATCGCAGATGGCTTCATTCTGTGTAAAAAGAGCTGAATTTGTCCTGCCGGTATCCGAAACGCTCATGGAGGGGATGAAGGAAAATGGTTTTTATGGCAGATATAAAATTATACCTAATGTCGTGGATTTGAAGGTCTTTTCGCCGCCAAAACGGAGGGGCGATCAGAGAGAGAGCTTTACGTTTATAGTCATTGCAGGATTAAAGGATGAAATCAAGAACGTAAGCGGTATAGTACAAGCTTTTAGCCAGGTTTGCCCTCAGTACCCGACTATGAAGTTGAAAATAGCAGGCGATGGCGCTGATAGGGAAGAATTGGAAACTTTGGTTGGGAAGTTAGAATTAAAAATGCGCATCGAATTCACCGGCGAATTGCCCCATAGCGATATCCCAGATTTAATGAGAGAATCAGATTGTCTAATTGTCTTTAGCCAGGTAGAGACCTTTTCCTGTGTAATTGCAGAGGCTTTCAGCGTAGGCCTACCTATCATTTCTTCCAAATGTGGCGGCTTGACGCCTTTCATTCAACCGGACGAAGGGCTTCTCGTAGAGAGAGGCGACATAAATGGATTGAGCGCAGCCATGAAGCAGATGTTCGGGAAATACGAAGATTTTAAACCGTTTGTAAGGAGATCAATTGCATTGAGTTTTAGCCCTGAATTAGTTGGCAAGAGCCTGAATGAACTTTATGAAGCATGCTCTGACAGAATGGTTAAAAGTGATTTTAACTGAGGCTATTTGTTTCAGCAATTGCCCCTTCGACATTTTCAGACAACTTCCTGACTTCGCCTTGCATAAACAAGTCTCTTTTCCCGATTGATTAAGTCTTCAAAAGTTTTGCGCAGGATGGCTTTTGTTCAAGCAGGCCTATCTTCCTTTTGGAGATGCTTTCCAGCCCGGATCTGAAGCCAAAATAATTTTCGGCATATTCGAGACGGGGGCTTTTGAAGTTAGGGAGGCGGTGAAAGCGATATCGCTCTTTGCATTGAATTTCTCCGTCAAAATGGAGCCGGGCACATAAAGCGACCCGACCTGAAATGTCAGACAGGCCTCATCTAATTCTTGTCGGTGTTTTTTTATGAGTTCCATTTATAAGTTGGTTTTGCTGCCGGGTTGAGGTTTCTCCTGCCTTCTTGTTTTGCAAACTTAACTAAAAAGGCAAAGGAAAAGGACAAGATAATACCGGGCAAAAAGCATCTGTTCAAATGAAACCATGCCGGCTAAGAATGGAAAATGATACCTTGCCGCTCCGCTCAACAACAGCTTTAAAACGGCGACTGGCGCCGCTTTTTAAAACATTGCCGTGGATAACAAAACTAAATACTCAACAGCCAAAACGCTGGCGGAGGCTCCCATCTTCCACCAACCCTGGTGGTTGGATGCCGTCTGTAGGGAAGGGCGTTGGGACGCCTGCGTCGCGACGGATGGGCAGGGCGGAGTAGTCGGCGCATTGCCCTACTACCTTCGTTCGACTTTGGGTTTTAAAACCATTCGGATGCCGCCTTTTACGCCTTATCTCGGCGTCTGGTTGGATTATTCGCAGTGTTCGGAGCGCCATGTCAGCCGATACAGTTTTGAAAATCAGGTCATTGGAGATTTAGAGGCGCAACTGCCGCTAACAGCCTCTTATCATCAAACTCATCCCGTTCAGCTTCAAAACTGGTTGCCATTTTATTGGAGGGGATACCGACAGACGACCCGCTACACTTATATCATAGAGAAGTCAAATCCAGAGGAGCTCAACGCCGGGCTAAAAAGCGAACTGCGAACCAGAATCAGAAAAGCTGAAAAACTGTACAGCATTGCGGATGAGAACCAGTCGGGGGAGGCTTTCTTCCAGTTTTGCCGACAAAGTATGCAACGGCAGAGACTCGCATTCACCCCTGCCCAAACACAAATCTTCCACGAATTGCACCGGCAAATTCAGGAGAGAGAGCAGGGTAGGATTTTCACCGCAAAAAACAGGGAAGGCTGCGATACAGCGGCGCTCTACCTGATCTGGGACAGGGAAAGCGCCTATTATTGGCTGCCCTGTATGGATGAGGAGCTGGGCAGGGACGGCGCTGCACAGTTGCTGTGTCGGCACGCCATTCAATTCAGTATGGATATGGAAAAGAATTTCAACTTTGAAGGCAGCATGTTGCCGCACATCGAACCGGTATTCAGAGCCTTTGGAGGCCGGCGACACAGCGTATATCAATTGCGTAAATTCCAAAACAGATTTTTTGAAATGGCTTGGGTTTTACTTTCCCGCAGGAGCTGAGTCGTTTTTCGAAACACCAATCAATATGAGCGCAGAACAGAAGAAGATACTCATTTACGCCCGTTTTCACTTAGACAATCCCATCAATTTAGGTTTGGTAAAGAAGTACAGGGGAATAGCTATCGCACTCCGGCGATCCGGCTACGAGGTGGATGTCGTCTCCTATAGCAGCGCCGGCATACTTTTCAACGAAGCGCTGTTGTACCCTTTCCCTTATACCGGCCATAGTTCTGCCGTCCGCAACCTGCTGTTCAATCACCTGAGATTCGACGCAGTGGTTGGCCGGCTAATGGATTTCAGCGCCTATTCCCTGCTCTTCATTCGCTTCCCGATGGCGCATCCCGGCTTCCTCCTACTGCTCCGCAGGGCTAAGCGGAAAAACCCGGGACTGAAAATCGTACTGGAAATGCCGACCTATCCCTTTTCACTGGAGGCCAGGGGCTTTTTAAGAAAATCGCAGTTGCTGCTCAACGAGATGTGCCAACCCTTCCTGCGCAGGTACATAGACAAGGTGGTTCATCACGGCGACTTTTCCTCCCTGTTTGGCATTCCCGCCCTCAGTCTCGGCAATGGTGTGGACACGGCTTCTCTGCCGGTGGCGGCCTTTCGCCCGCTCGAAGGCCGCTTGCGCCTGTTGGCAGTTGGCAGTTGGAATTTCTGGCACGCCCTCGACCGGCTGATTGCAGGATTAGCCGCTTACGAAAAATCGCCGGCGAAGCGCCTCCGTATCAATCTGACCATCGTCGGAGAAGGCCCGGCGCTTAGCGACCTACAGAACACTGTGAAAGAGGGCGGCTTGAACTCCATAGTGCACTTTGTCCACGGGCTAAAAGGCTCTGAACTCGACGCCCTGTTCGACGAGACGGATGTGGCTATTGGCACTCTCGGCCTGCATCGAAAAAACGTGGCGCTCGACCGCTCGCTGAAGCATCGGGAATATTGCGCGCGGGGCATTCCCTTTGTGCTGTCTTCTCCCGACCCTCAGTTTCCGCCGGAACTGCCCTGGGTGCGCTACGTTCCGGCAGACGAGTCCGCGCTGCAGATACCTGTGTTGATTGATTTTTTTGAAAAAATAAAAAGGGAAAATGGGTGGAGAGAGGAGATGAGAATCTATGCAGTGGAGAGACTGGACTGGCAGAAGAAGCTGAAAAAGGCGCTGCCGGGGGAGCTTAGCTTAGGGTGAGGAATAGATTGAAAATCTTCAATCGTCCATCTTTGAGCAACGAATAATCTTGTGTCTGTCCTTCATAAAGTTGGCTGATGTACGGAATAAGCCTTAACGCACTCGAGATGACGAGTGTTTTTACTGTATGTCATTTTTTTGCCACTGTAGTTTTTTAGGCAAAGAATACACTATCATACATTTTTGGTAACTACTTATTTTTGGCGCCGCTCAACAGGGGCAGGGCAGGGTGAGGGAAAAATCAGGAAACTAATATTGTCTAAGGTAAACAACTCAATCGTGCATTCCCACCAAAGCCTCGAAGACGGGAGTATAGGACTGGAACTCCGGGAGGAACATAGAATTGTGCCAGAGCAGTGCAAAAGTACCCTGGAATTTGCGCACCCTTTCCAATAGCGCTGACGCTTCGGTCAGCATTTCCCGAGGAGTTGAATGTTGGTAGTTGATCCAGGAGCCTTCCATGGCTGCGAGGGGGATTTCACGAAGTTGGAGTTGTTGTCTGTTCAGGAAGTTGAAGACGGGGAAGGGCAGGCAGACGCCGCAGCGGAAGCCGGGCGCTTCGGCATAATAGAGGGTGCTGTCGCTTGCTAAGCCGGCTTCCTCCCACTGCTGCCAGGTATGAGGCGCCTGGAAGCGGAGGAAATGCTGACGGCCATGTAGTATTGGCTGGCCGGCGGCAGAGCGCAGGAGTTCCAATTCGCGCTGGAATAAGTCCGGCTTTTCAATCGTCTCGTAGCTGGGGTGGAATCCGATATGGTGTCCCCGATTTTTTATTTTTTCTAAAAGTTGTAGGGAAAAGTGCGGCGGGAAAGGATGGGGATTGTCGAAGCGGTGGACGCCGCCGCAGAGGAAGAAGAAATGAGCCTGCTGGTTGATGGCTTCGGCTTTGTCCATCAGGTAGTCGAAGGTGTCGAAGGGGTCTTTGGCCTGGCCGGCGCGGACGGCAAAATAATTTCTGAAGTAATACTGCGCATGGGAAAGACTGCGCCGTTTGAGCAGGCTGCCGCCGATTTTTCGCAGCAGGTCGTAGGGGCGGTTCCACAGCAGTGGAAAATCCACGTCGTGCGTGAGCATCAGCTCGTAGGACTGCGGCTTCCGGGTCTGCGCTATTCCCAGATGGCTGAGCATCGCCCAGAGCATCTCCAACAATTCATTGACGACGGGGCGATACAGAAAACCGGCTCTAAAAGCCAGGGAAGCCTTTGCCGGAAAGCGACCATGTACGTCTCTATCGGGTATCGCATATTCTTCCCAGCGACTGAGCATGAAAAAGGCCGAGGCAATAATGTCTATGCCGCAGTGGATGCCCTGATCGCCGATCTCTATGTGGTTCCTGCCGAAGAGGATGGGCAAATCGGCTTCCGGCAGAAAGGGGTTCTGCCGCTTAGCGGCCCATTCAATTTGTTCGGGAATCTGCTCTGCTGCGAACCTGGGCGCCTCCTCCCCAAACTGCTTAAAAAAGTGGTCTTCAAAGCGCAGGAATTTGCCATTTTCCAAAACCAGTTCGGCGGCAAAGGGCGTCTCTCCAACAGCGATGTTTACCTGTAATCCCAGCCATTCTTCGATAAATAACTGCGCCGTATATCGGCGTTCCGGAAGGCAGGATTTTGGCAGGAGGAGGCGGAGCATTGAATGGAACAGTATATAGGATTGGGAATGGGGAGGGGATCTGGGATATGGGTAAATA
>CAZXQI010000172.1:0-5792 GCA_964643005.1 uncultured Saprospiraceae bacterium
TCATGGTCATCATGGACATGAAGCAACTTTCGCAGTTGCCTAACCATTTGACCTTAACCGTCATATCATCAGTCACATCCACTAATTCGACGTTGCCGCCGTCTGCCGCCAGATGAGGCCGAATTGAATCCAAAGCCTCTTCAATCCTTTGAAATAATTCTGTTTTTTGCTGTTCTGACATTTTATTAAATAATAGGTACGGTAAACTTTTCCTAACTGTTTTTTCAAATACCAATGTAAAATCTCGCCCACCTCATAAAGTCCTGGCTCTGAAAATCTCCTAAAAACTCCTTTAGAACTGCCATCGGTTTTCCGAAGGAAATTTTTACTGAAGCTTATCGGGTCAGCTGGACAATCTTCGTAGGCGCCAGAGTTTCGTTTCTGAAAGTTACCTGTTTGATGACATTTTCGGCAATATGGATGAAAGCCTCGGCGACGGGACTGGAAGGATTCATCACAGCCGGTTTTCCAGTATCGCCGCCTTCCCGAATGCCCACTACCAAAGGAACCTGTCCCAGCAGCACGGAGTTGCCGATTTTCGCCAATTTTTTTCCACCACCTTCTCCGAAGAGGAAGTACTTGCGATCCGGCAGGTCTTCAGGCGTGAACCAAGACATGTTTTCCACCACTCCCAAAATGGGCACGTCCACGGTGGGGAGCAGGAACATGTTCATGGCTTTGACGGCGTCAATGACGGCCACTTCCTGAGGCGTCGTCACCATGATAGCGCCGGTAACGGGGACCGTTTGCACCAGGGTCAGTTGGATATCTCCGGTGCCCGGCGGCAGATCCACGACGAGAAAGTCCAAATCCGGCCAGCGCACATCGTTGAAAAATTGTTTGATGATGGCAGCTAATCGGGGGCCTCTGAGCACCACCGCCTGTTCCGGGTCTATGATGTAGCCGATGGAGATGGTGGGCATGTCGTAAGCTTCCAATGGGATGATTTTTGAAACCCCGTCTTTGTCGTGTACTTTGGGTCTTTCGCCTTTTAGCCCCAACATGGTGGGAATGGAAGGGCCGTAGAGGTCGGCGTCCATGAGGCCTACCTTAGCGCCGAGTTTGCGCAACGCCAGTGCGATGTTGACGGCGACGGTGGATTTGCCCACCCCGCCTTTTCCAGAGCCGACGGCGATGATGTTTCTGATTTGAGGCGCCGGGCTGGTCGTCTGCTTGGATTTCTTCGTCTTCACCACGACGTGGACGTTTACCTCCGCTTCGGGATAGAGGTTTCTTACGGCTACCTCGCACTGGAAGGCGAAGTCGTCTTTTCTTGGGTGGTTGATATCGTTCAGCACCAAATCGAAATTGACATTGTTGCCGTCGATAACTAAGTTGTCCACCATCCTCGATTTAATCATATCCCTCCCCGTATCGGGGTCTATGATTTTGTAGAAAGCATTGACAATTTGCTGTTTCTCTATAGCCATTGTAGGATTTTTATTTTTTTTAAAAAAAATGCCTTCCCTTCCTCTCCTGACGCCACGATGGCAAAAATAAGAAACCCGCTCCACCTGTTGACAGGAATTGAAAAAGGCATTTCTATTTTTAAAAGGAGGAAAGGAATTTCACGGGGTGGGACAGTATCAGAAAACCCAAACAAGCTATTACATTTGCGGCCATGAAAGTGCATAGAAACCTTAATAATTTGCCTCCTTTCAGGAATGCCGTCATCACCATTGGCTCCTTTGATGGCGTGCATGGCGGCCACCAAAAGATTATTAAAAAAGTAAAAGACCTGGCGCTGGCTACGGGGGGAGAAAGCGTGTTGATTACTTTTCATCCACACCCTCGCCAAATTGTTTTTCCAAAAGACAATACCTTAAAACTCATCACCACGACCCAGGAGAAGATATCCCTGCTCGAGGGCTTTGGCATTGACCATCTGGTCATCGTCCCATTCACTTTTGAGTTTTCCCAGATGAGCGCCGATGAGTACATCCAGCGATTCTTAGTTGACAAGTTTCACCCCAGACACATCGTCATCGGTTACGACCACCGCTTTGGCATGAATCGTCGCGGCGACATCAACTACCTGCGCTGGCATGAAAAACACGGTGGGTATAAGGTCGTTGAGATTGAAAGAGAGGAGATTAACGCTGTCGGCATCAGCTCCAGCCGCATCCGCGAGGCACTGGAGACAGGAAACGTCCGGCAGGCGGCCAACCTGATGAATCACTATTTCATGCTCACCGGCAAGGTCGTCAAAGGTCAGCAAATTGGAACTTCCATCGGCTTCCCTACCGCCAATCTCGAAATCAGGGAAACCGTCAAAATGGTGCCGCCGGACGGGGTGTATGCCGCTTTCGCCCACCACGACGACGAGAGGCACAAGGCCATGTTGTATATTGGCAAACGCCCCACGCTGAACAAGAATCTCAGCCGCACCATTGAAGTCAATATTTTCGATTTTAATCAGGTCATCTACGAAGATGAACTGGCCGTTGAATTAGTGGAATACATTCGCCCGGACGCCAATCTGAACAACCTTGACGAACTCAAATTGCAAATGGAAAAAGATCAGGCCTCGGCGCTGTCGCTTTTGCAATTGGCAGACCGGCAGGTCAGCGTCTGGCAGGATAAAAAAAAACCTTCGGTAGCGCTGGTGATCCTGAATTATAACGGAGTAGGCTATTTGGAAAAATACCTTCCCTCCCTGCTAAAAACCACCTATCCAAATTACCAGATCTACGTGGCCGATAATGGCAGTAAGGATGAATCCATTCCCTTCCTCAAAGCCAATTTCCCACAAGTCGCCATCATCGAATTAGGCCAGAATTACGGCTTCTCAAAAGGCTACAACCTCGTCCTACAGGATCTCGAACCCGACTACTTTGTACTCTTGAACTCCGACGTGGAGGTGACGCCCAACTGGTTGGAACCGCTCATCCAGTTGATGGAGAGCGACCGACTCATCGCCGCTGCACAGCCCAAGGTCAGGGCGCTCAACAATCCAGAGTTCTTTGAATATGCCGGCGCGGCAGGGGGCTGGTTGGATTTCTTAGGCTACCCCTTCTGCCGGGGGCGTATTTTTGACACCGTCGAACAGGACAAAGGCCAGTACGATCAGGAGCGGGAAATCTTCTGGGCTTCCGGCTGTTGCATGGCCGTCCGCGCGCCCCTGTTCAAAGGCTTTGGCGGATTTGACGACGAGTTTTTTGCGCATTTGGAAGAAATTGACCTCTGTTGGCGCTTCAAGCGGGCGGGCTACAAAATCATGTTCACCCACCGCTCCGTCGTCTATCACGTCGGCGGCGGGACGCTGGGCTATCAGTCGCCCTATAAGACTTACCTGAATTTCAGAAACAGCTATTATACCCTTTTGAAAAATGAAAGCGTCATCAAATTGGCCTACCTGATTCCTCTCCGCATAGTGATGGACACGGTGGCGGCGCTTTCCTTCCTCATGCAGGGCAAGTGGCTGCATGCCCAGGCTGTACTGGCTGCCTTTATGTCCTTCTTCCTGGCGCTGGTTACTTTTATTAAAAAGCGCTTAGACATCGAACTTCTATTGGATCGCATCCGCATTTCCCCACAGGCCAACCGCAACGGCATCCTGCCAAAGAGCATCGTCGCCCAGTATTTTATTTTTCAAAAAAAATTCTTTACCCGGCTGTAAGGAGAACAATAAAATCTAAACCCCATTCAGACCTGGCCGGGGTTCTTTGGCCTGGCGGGGGTGTTTCTCGCTGATTGCGCAGATGATTTTTGATGAAGGAGAAAATCAGCCCGAATTCACTTCGGATCTCAATCAAACGGCGCCTCCCAATATTTCTCCTTTCTCATTTTAAAAAATTCCTCATTCATCTCTCCTCATTCATCCCTTATCTTTGCGCCTTCATTTTTGAAAAAGTTTGAAATTCATGCTGACAGCATCTAACATATATGTACAGTACGGCGACCGGCTTCTGTTTGATCGGATCACCTTTGTGGTGGGCGACAGGGAGCGGATAGGCCTGGTGGGTCGCAATGGAGCGGGCAAATCTACTCTGTTGAAGATTATTGCGGGATTGCAAATGCCCGACGATGGAACCGTGGCTCGGCCCGGCGCTTCTACGCTTGGATTTTTGCACCAGGAAATGAATTTGCCGAAAGGAAAGACCGTCATAGACGAGACGATGACGGCTTTTGAGCAGGCGCGGCAGGTGGAGAAACGCTTGAACGAAGTGCATCGGGAAGTAGCCGAAAGAACCGATTACGAAAGCGATAGCTACATGAGTCTGCTGAACGAGATGTCCGACTTAGAGCACCGCTTCCACCTCATCGGCGGCGGCAATATGCAGGCGGATACCGAAAAGGTATTGAAAGGTCTGGGTTTCAAAAACAGCGACTTTCAGCGCCTGACAGACGAGTTTAGCGGCGGTTGGCAAATGCGGATCGAGCTGGCTAAAATGCTCCTGCAACGACCCGATTACTTGCTCCTGGACGAGCCGACCAACCATTTGGATATCGAGAGCATCCTCTGGCTCGAAGATTTTCTCCAAACCTACGAGGGTTCCCTCATCCTCATTTCTCACGATAAAATGTTCCTCGACAACGTGACGAAACGCACCGTCGAACTGGAATTGGGCAAGCTCTACGACTACAAAGCCAATTATTCCAAATACGTGGAGATGCGGGAAGAACGGCGCGAAAAGATGATGGCAGCCATGTCCAACCAGCAAAAACAGATATCGCAGATGGAGCGAACGATCAGCCGCTTCATGGCCAAGGCCACGAAAACCACGCTGGCCCAGTCTATGCAGAAAAAGTTGGACAAGATAGAGCGCATCGAATTGGAAGATACCGACAAGGCGGTGATGAACATCCGCTTTCCGGAACCGCCCCGCTCGGGACAAATTGTTTTGGAGACCAGGGATTTGAGCAAGAGCTATGGCCAACTCAAGGTGCTCGACGGAATCAACTTCCAAATAGAGCGCGGCGAGCGAATCGCCTTTGTCGGTCAGAACGGGCAGGGGAAAACGACCCTGGCAAAAATGCTCGTCAATCATCTACAGCCCACTGCCGGCGAGGTAAAGCCAGGCTACAATGTCTTCATTGGCTACTACGCTCAAAACCAGGCGGCTGAACTTAATCCCAAACTGACCCTGTTAGAAACGATGGAACTGCATTCCCCGCCGGAAATACGTACCCGCCTGAGGGCCATCCTCGGCGCTTTTCTGTTTAGCGGCGAAGACCAAGACAAGAAGGTATCGGTGCTTTCCGGAGGAGAGCGCGCGCGCCTGGCTCTGGCCTGCCTACTGCTCCGCCCCATCAACTTCTTAGTGCTCGACGAGCCGACCAATCACTTAGACATGCTCTCCAAGGAAGTGCTGAAAGCCTCCCTGTTGGATTACAAGGGAACCCTCGTCGTCGTCAGCCACGACAGGGACTTCCTCAGCGGACTGACGGAGAAGACGGTTGAATTCAGAGACCACAAACTACACACCTACCTCGGAGACGTGAATTATTTTTTGGAAAAAAGAAAGCTGGACGATATGCGACAGGTGGAGATGAGCCATGCCAAAAACAATCACAATCAGAATACTTCATTTCCCGGAAAAGAGTTGAGCTACGAAGAGCGACGCCAGCTACAGCGCACGCTTTCCAACGCCGAAAAAAAGGTAGGTCAGTTGGAAGCTAAAATTGCCGACTTTGAAGCTAAAATGGCGCTGTCCGATTTTTTTCAAAAACCCAATTTCCAAAAAGTCATGGACGATTATAATCAGGCCAAAGAAAACTTAGACGCCGCCATGATGGAATGGATGGAAGCCCAGCAGGCGATGGAAGAATAATGCTAAGGCGCCCCGCAG
>CAZXQI010000173.1:0-5725 GCA_964643005.1 uncultured Saprospiraceae bacterium
CGGTTTGCCTCTAATGCTATTCATGCAATTTTTTAAAAATAAAACCACCTCATATACAATGCTTTATTCTTTGGTTTTTTATATTTGCCAATTGTTTTTTTACAAAAATTTCATAAAACATGAGTGAAGATCAAAGGGAAAGAATCGAAAGAATCATTGAAAACGGCTACAACTTTAACCTCGGCAGCTACGTCAGTCAGGGTTTTGATTTATTGAAAAAGAACTTAGGCGGGTTCATCCTTTTTACAGTTTTATTTTTCGCAATCTCTGTTATTGTAAGCATGGTACCGGTTATTGGCGCCTTTATCGGTTCCCTTGTTGTTACTCCCGTATTAACGGTTGGTTTTTATCTTGTCGCGCGAAAAATTGACCTGGGAGAGACTACTGAGTTGGGAGATTTCTTTAAGGGCTGGGATTATGTTAAAGAACTGGTATTGACGGCCTTAGTCATGGGCGCCATTATTGTCGCATCTCTCATTCCATTTTTTCTTGCTGCAGGTACTGGCTTCTTTTCATGGATTCTGGAAGCGCAACAAAATCCCGCTGACCTTAGGGACTTTCCCTATTTTCCCTTCTGGTCTCTTATCCTGATTCTTCCGGCTGTCTTTCTGAGCATAGCTTATTCATGGTCATACTTATTCGTTGTATTTTATAAAATGTCCTTCTGGGACGCTATGGAGAGTAGTCGAAAACTGATTTCCCAAAAATGGTTCACTTTCCTGATCTTTTTCATCGCGCTCGGCCTTATTGCCGCTGCGGGATTCATTCTTCTTTGCGTAGGTATCCTGGCTTCCATACCGGCTATTTATTGCATGCAATACGCAGCGTTTAAAGACGTCACCCAGTTAGGCGCCGAAGATGAAGGCGGCAATGATTATATCGAGAAACATCTTGTTAATTGACCCATAATCTTATTTTTTGCATTATCTCTCATTAAGCCTCCGTGCACTCTATGGCTTTTTGAGTTTTCCTGATTCTCATAAAAAAGGCTGACCGGGAGTAAGCGGGTCAGCCTTCTTTATTTCCTGTATTTGATCGTTTTAAAAAAAATCTTAAAGTATATCATTCCATAAGCTCCCTCATAATCAGGTGTTTGTAACACTGATACCTCCCTTTCCCCATCCATACATTTATGGATTCTCAAATTTTTTTTAGAAAAAAATCAATTTTGGAAACTTTCTCACACGGAAAGAATGTTATCCTGCCTAAAGCTTATTAACCCGACACTCATTAATCGATATTTTATTATGCTGCATACTGAATCTCATGATGCCTAAAATAACTTTTTACACGATTGGGATTTTTTAATAACATGTTCATATGATCATGAATATTATTTTGCAGCGTTTCTCAGACTACTATACATTTTTGAAAAAGGCAGGAAGAAACGTAGGTTTGAGTATCAAAATTCAACAATAGGGTTCCTTCACACCTACGTAAATTTACGCAACTACATAAATCTTATGGCTTAGGAGCCGTAAAAAACTTATGGCTGTTAGTCTCTCTTATCCCAATCGCCCGTACGACAAACCTCTACAAGCTGAAAGATTACGTTGACGAGGCGCCGGGCAGGAAAGGAAACTCACCCTTAAGCGACTACTCGCGACTTATTCGCTTCTTCAGAAACCGGGGCGATCGTGAAGATTTGCTCCATGGCCTGATGCGTCAGAACCTGCGATTTTTATGCAAGGTGGGTGTCAGGACGCTAATTATGAACGGTACGAGTTGGAAATTAGGAAGTACCGATATCCATTTCCTGGCGCCTGCGTATTGGTCGGCAAAGTGGCTGTTCCAATATACCGGGGCAGTTAGAAAAAGCAGGAGTTTCTAATCAGGCCGGGCGCAAAGCCATGTTCAAAAAAGCCATGAAGTTGTTTGACCTCAGAGGTTTGACGCTGCTGACAGATAGGGAATACATTGGTAAAGACTGGTTTAAGTTCCTCAAAGACAATGAAATACGCTTTGTCATTCGAATGCGCAAAGGGGATTATGTCGAAGACACAAATCAGTGTAGAGGTAAGTCTTACGACAAGATGTATTGCAAATGCTGCCTGCACAAGAAGTTAGTAAGAAAGCAGGTTTTCATCGGTTCAGAAGCCTACACGTTAATAATGATGCCTAATCCAAAAGAAAGCGCCGAAGAATCTGTACTGATTTTCCTGACAACCCTGCCTGTGGCAAAGCAGGCAGCCGAACTTTATGTCCAACGCTGGAAGATTGAGTGCCTTTTTAAGCGCGTTAAGACGAATGGCTACAATCTTGAAGATCTTAATCTCAGGGACAAAGGAAAAAGCTTGTTGATGCTGGCTATTGTGATTATGGCTTATGCGCTGGCTATTGTGGAGGGACGTAAGCGTAAGAAGGGAATTCCAAAGCAACATTACCCGGATGGCGCCGAAACTTTAGCGGTTTCTATTTTTAGAGAGGGACTGGCAATCCTGACTCCTATATGTTTCAATTTCATCAAGTTTATCACTTCTGTACTTGGTATATTCAACACTAAAAATCACTCAATTTTCAAAAATGTATAGTAGTGTGGCCGGCGAGTTTACTATTAAGTCAAAAGACTCATCTGGAAGCTTTTCATTACTTCTAAACAGCCTCCTTGAACAATTTTATTTTGTTCCAACAAGTGAAGTCCTCCTATAGGGCGAGTGTCGAAAACACCTAATCTCTTACTTAATAGCTAAATTTACCAGCGAATGATTTTTTGCTTTTCCTTTAGCGCCTATCTCGTTGCTTCCCGTATAGCCTCGTCAATTACACTACAGGCCAGGCGAATTTCTTCTTCTGAAATGGTCAATGGCGGGGCGATGCGCAGGCTGTGGTCGTTGAACAAAAACCAGTCGGTGACGACTCCCCTTTTCAAGCAGCCGAGGATTATTTTTCGCAAGAGAGAAAAATCTCCAATCTCCACCGCTATCAACAGGCCGGCGCTGCGCACTTCCCGGATGACGGGGTGTTGGAGTAATTTCCGAAACAGGGCTTCTTTCTCTTTGACCTTTTCAACTAAATCGCTTTCTGTTAAATGCTTCAGGGTGGCAAAGCCGGCGGCGCAACAGACCGGATGTCCTCCAAATGTCGTGAGATGACCAAGGGGAGGATTGAAGCTCAGGGTCTGCATGATTTCTCTCGCGGAGACGAAAGCTCCCATCGGCATCCCGCCACCCATTGCCTTGGCCAGGAGCAAAATATCGGGGACAATGCCGTATTGCTCAAAAGCCCAAAGTGTCCCCGTTCGGCCATAGCCGGCCTGTATCTCGTCCAATACCAGCAGGGCGCCTGTTTCGGTGCAGCGTTGCCGCAATTTTTTTAAGAACTGTTCTTTTGGAAGGCGCACGCCGGCTTCTGCTTGTACGGTTTCGATAATGACGCAGGCAGTTTTATTGGTGATTTTCTCTAAGTCTGCTTCGCTGTTGAAGTTGATGTGCCAGATGCCTGGGAGCAGCGGATGAACCGTTTGGGTAAAGGTCTTTGGAAACATGAGGCTGGCCGATCCCTGTGTGCTTCCGTGGTAGGCCTCGCGGCAGGCGACGATCTCTGCTCGTCCGGTATAGCGCTTTGCGAGTTTCATGGCGCCTTCCGTCGCTTCGCTGCCGGAATTGACGAAGTAAACGCTGTCGAGAGGAGGGGGCAGATTGTCTGCCAGCAATTTGGCCAATTGCACCTGTGGAGAGAGAACGTATTCTCCATAGACGAGCGTATGCAGGTACTTATCTGCCTGTGTTTTCACGGCTTCTGTCACTACCGGATGTCGGTGCCCGAGTACGCTGACGCTGATACCGGCGACAAGGTCGAGATAAGCCTTTCCGGAAGTATCGTATAGGTAAGAACCTTCTGCCCGCTCGATTTCCAACATGAGCGGAATGTCGCTCGTCTGGGCTATATGCTGAAGGAATAGCTGACGCGATTGAGACATAACTTTTTTTGCAAGATTACCCTGATTTTTTCTCGAACGGAAGAACTGAGCTATTTTTCCGAAGGGCAGAATAGCATATTGAGTAAGCAGAAATAAATATTTTAGGGCTTTTGACGGAACAGATTATGGGAAAATCGCTTCGTAAAAAGCAGAAGAGCTGCGTACTTAGATACTCGGTGCATCGCTTTTGAAAGATAGGATTTAACGGGAGATATACTTTATCTGCCTGGATTTAAGGTCTGTTCGGTCGCTTATTCCTTTTACCCTGATTGTTTGGACGGTATGGACCTTGCTCTACTTCCTTGCCCTCGTGGCAATCCCAGGCCTGAGGAGCGTAGTTCTCCGTATATTGATAAATTGTTTGGGTCTCAATATCGAAGATGCTGATTTCATTCCCTGGATTGGCGTTGGCAGAATTTGGAAAAACCATAAATGGGTCTCCCTCTTCGATTAGATAGAGTTCATCCGGACACTGGCCGTCTGCGGCTGAAAAGGTAAAAAGCAGAGTCTCTTCTCCCGCCTGGATGATAATTGGCGGATTGTCTTTTACAAAACCGAATGAGATATAATCTTTCTCTGGGTTTTCTTTTGGAGCTGGGATTAGCGCATTTTGAGACCAACTGCCGCTAAAGAAGTTCAGATTGCTGCTCATAAAGCCGGTTGGCGCTACCAATGTGACCTGCCCCGAACCTACAACCATGCGCTGCGAAGGATTGTGCCCTTCTTCGGGGGTGATAAATACACCCCATTCGTGTTGCTCTCCTAGCCATTGAAGTTTGAACTTAACCTGTGAAAAGGAAGGCGTTGCGCTAAAAAAAGCAAATGCGAGTATGAAAGAACAGAGCCAGTGTATCCGATTCATGCGACCTGATTTTTGTAAAGAAGAATAAGGTTTTTAAAATGGTGTATCGCTACCGCTCATTGAAATACTGACCGTAAACGCATACACCGACTATTCCTCTATTAGATTAATGTGTCGCAGACAATCGCAACATTGATGCCATTTGAAAGATAGACAAAGGACCTGTATTGCCTTGAGGATGCCTTCCGGAATGGAGTTGGAAGGCGTTAGAAGTTTGTTTTTTTCAAAAAAAAGGCAATAATTTCAAAAAACCGGATGGGCAAGAAGAGGAAAATTAGAAACCTCCCAATGCCAATACGTGAATTTTCCCAATGCAGATCCTTTGCCGCACAATACAGATTATCCCTTATAGAAAGGTAGCTTAACAACCCTGGCCGCCAGCCGCTTACTTCCGACAACTATTTGGATATCAGTTCCTTCTTTGGCAAATGGCAGGGCGACGTAGCCCATGCCAATGGGCTTTTCGAGAGAGGGGGATTGCGTGCCGGAAGTCACTTTGCCAATCACGTTTCCCTCCATGTCTTCAATGGGATATTCGTGACGGGGAACCCTGCGGTCGAGAACCTCAAAGCCGATGAGTTTCCGGCTAAGTCCTTCCGCCTTTTGTTTTTTGAAAATTTCGCTGGAGCTAAAATCTCCTTTATTCAGCTTGGTAATCCAGCCTAATCCGGCTTCTAAAGGCGAGGTGGCGGCGTCGATATCGTTGCCATAAAGCACGAATCCCATCTCTAAGCGCAGGGTATCCCTAGCCCCTAATCCGACGGGTTTGATGCCAGAATCTTTTCCGGCTTCAAAGACTGCGTCCCATATTTTTTCAATTTCTTCATTGCGGGCGTAAATCTCGAATCCGCCCGAACCGGTATAGCCCGTAGCGGATACCAGCACATTGTCAAAACCGGCAAACCGACCTTTTGCGAATGTGTAATACTTCATATTTGCGAGGT
>CAZXQI010000174.1:0-5707 GCA_964643005.1 uncultured Saprospiraceae bacterium
TTTTTTACAACAAACATTTTTAAAAAGCTACCCGAATCGCCCTGATGAGAGTAACACTATCGAAAAGCTATTCCTTCCCGTGTGTTTGGCAGAAATAGAACATACAATGACTAGAATTCCGGTCGTGCCTTTTATCGGCAGAGTTTTTAGCGCTTCTCTTTTTAAACATCATTTAACGCTATGTACGATATTTTGCAATTAAACGACATGCTCGTTCCCGAACTCAGGGAAATCGCCGGTCGAATTGGAGTAAATGGCTTTAGTCGTTTGGCTAAGCAAGATTTGATTTACAAAATTCTTGACCAACAGGCTATTACCGGCAAAAAGAACCAACACGCCGCAGCAGCAGTCGAAGAAAAAGAAACTAATACGCCAAAACAAGTCCAGGAGAAAAGATCTTTTTCTACAAGGCAGACCAGAACAAGCGATGACAGTGCGTCATCGAGCCACCGTAGAGATTGGGGGAGCAATAGAGGCAGCCAAACCAGGAGCCTCCGAAATACATCGGCGAAAGCTGTTCGCTTAGAGCCTATCGAAGACAGCCTGAACGAGGACTTGCTCGGCGAAGAAGATACAACAGTAGATATTCCATTACCTCCTCATCAGTACGGCGTCGACAACGATATTATCGTGGACGCTCCCATCCAGGAAGATGATGAGCAAGTTTTTGAAAAAAGACCCGTTGAAAAGTTCGATATTGAGCTGGATGGAATCATCGAAGGCGAGGGCATTTTGGAGATGATGCCGGACGGGTACGGGTTCCTTCGCTCCGCCGACTACAATTATCTGACTTCTCCCGACGATATCTACGTTTCTCCATCTCAGATAAAATTATTTGGCCTTCGCACCGGCGATACAGTAAAGGGCGCCATCCGCCCTCCAAAGGAAGGAGAGAAATACTTCGCTCTTTTGCGGGTTTCAAAAATCAACGGCCTCGATCCTAAAGATATCCGCGACCGGGTTCCCTTCGATTACCTGACTCCGCTCTTTCCCAATGAGAAATTCAGCTTGTGTACCTCGCCAATTGGCAAAGATTACAGCACCAGAATCGTCGATTTGTTTTCTCCAATAGGAAAAGGGCAGCGCGGGCTAATCGTCGCTCAACCCAAAACAGGTAAAACCTTCCTGCTGAAAGACGTGGCCAACGCCATTTCCAAAAATCACCCTGAGAGCTACATTATCGTACTGCTCGTAGATGAAAGACCAGAAGAGGTGACGGATTTCAAGCGCAGCGTCAATGCCGAAGTAGTGGCGTCCACCTTTGACGAACCCGCTGAAAACCACGTCCGCGTGGCTGGTATCGTACTGGAGAAAGCCAAGCGTTTGGTGGAATGCGGTCATGACGTCGTCATCTTGTTAGATTCAATTACCCGTCTGGCAAGAGCCTATAACACGGTAGCGCCGGCAAGCGGAAAAGTACTTTCCGGCGGTGTCGAGGCCAACGCTTTGCACAAACCCAAGAAGTTCTTCGGCGCAGCCCGCAACATTGAAGGCGGCGGCTCTCTCACCATTTTGGCTACGGCTCTCATAGATACGGGATCGAAAATGGACGGTGTCATCTTTGAAGAATTCAAAGGCACGGGTAACATGGAATTGCAGCTCGACCGCACTTTAGCTAATAAACGACTCTATCCGGCAGTTGACCTGACCAAGTCCAGCACTCGTCGGGACGACTTGCTGCTCGATAAAGATACCCTTCAGCGGATGTTCATCCTCCGCAATCACCTGGCTGATATGAAGCCGGAGGAGGCCATGGAATTCCTCCTGAAGCACTTACAGGGCACCAGAAGCAACGACGAGTTTTTGGCCTCCATGAATGGCTGATGTTGT
The DNA here is from genome assembly GCA_964643005.1 of uncultured Saprospiraceae bacterium. Classification (GTDB taxonomy): domain Bacteria; phylum Bacteroidota; class Bacteroidia; order Chitinophagales; family Saprospiraceae; genus UBA6168. The sequence continues at coordinate 1,831 of CAZXQI010000174.1, forward strand.
GCTTCCTGTAAAATAGATAAAAACAAAGGTTTTTGGCGACAGCGTCAAAAACCTTTGTTTTTTTTGGTTGCCTCATTTCGGCAAACGAGATTTGCCAACGACAAAATCCTTTCCTTATGACTACCAGAGAAAAACTTCAGGCTATCCGTGCAGCCATGCTCGATCGGAATATTGACGCCTATATCATCCCTTCCAGCGATCCTCACCAAAGCGAATACGTGGCCGACCATTGGAAATCGCGCGAATGGATTTCCGGGTTCACCGGCTCCGCAGGAACCGTAGTTATTACAGCAGACCACGCCGGCCTGTGGACAGATAGCCGTTACTTTATTCAGGCTGAAGAGCAACTACAGGGGAGCGGAGTAGAATTGCACAAGCTCGGCATTCCTCATACGCCGGAACACCTGGGCTGGATGGAAAAAAATCTTCCGGCCAACAGCAGAGTAGGCTTAGATGGCAGGTTGTTTTCCGTGAGCCAGGTGCGCAAGATGGCAAAGCGCTTTTACAATAAAAAAATTGACCTGAACACAGGTTTGGATTTGACAGGCCTTGTTTGGCAGTACCGGCCTCCTCTTCCTCAAAGCTCCGTGTTTGAACACGATATAAAATATGCGGGCAGGAGTCGGATAGAAAAAATGCAGCTTGTCAGGGAGAAAATGGGCGATTCGGATTATTACCTCATTTCAACGCTTGACGATACTGCCTGGCTCTTCAATCTGCGCGGCAAAGACGTAGAATGCAATCCGGTCTTTTATTCTTATTCCGTCATCGGGAAAGACGCCGCTTGGCTATTTGTTGAAATAGCTAAGCTGCCAGGTGAATTAAAAATCAGCCTGAACAAGGATGGAATCATCGCAAAGCCATACGCAGAGATAGAGGATTTTTTAAAAAAACTGTCAACCGACAAAAACATCCTGATTGACATCGGCTCGACGAGCAACCAGGTTTTCAATGCCGTTTCAAAAGTAAGTATCAGAGAAGGGGGAAACCTCGTCGCTCCTTTAAAGGCAATAAAGAATCCCGTTGAGATTCAGCATTTTAAAAATGTGATGGTTCGGGATGGAGTTGCGCTCGTCCACACATTTAAATGGTTAGAGGAGACGCTCGAAAAAAGAACCGTACCCGAAACTGAAGTAGCTGAAAAGCTCATCGAATTCAGAAAAGCCCAGGGCAATTACGCTGACGAGAGTTTCGACGCCATCGTTGGCTACAACGCCAATGGCGCTATCGTCCATTATCACGCTGAGCCTGGCGTCTGCGCTGAGATAAAAAAGCAGGGTATTTTATTAGTTGATTCGGGAGGCCAATACATTGACGGCACGACGGATATTACCCGAACCATAGCGTTGAGCGCGCCTACTAAGGAGCAAGCGACTGATTTCACACTCGTTTTGAAGGGGCACATCGCTCTGAGCAGGGTCAGGTTTCCGAAGGGAACCACGGGCGTGCAACTCGACATCCTCGCCCGCATGTTCTTGTGGGAGCATCGCCTCAATTATGGACACGGCACAGGGCATGGCGTCGGGTTCTTCCTCAACGTACACGAGCCGCCCCAGGGCTTCTCGCCAGCAGTCAATACGCCCAGAGCCAATACCGCAATTGAGCCTGGCATGCTGACTTCCAACGAACCGGGGCTTTACAAAGCCGGTCAATATGGTATCCGCATTGAAAATCTAATCTTATGTGTAGAAGATGGAAGCGGTGATTTTGGCGATTTCTATTCTTTCGAGAACATCACGCTATACCCCATTGATTTGTCTTTGGTTGACAGAGACCTGCTGACCCCCGACGAAAGACAGTGGCTGAATAACTACCACAGAGAAGTTTTTGAAAAACTTTCTCCGCATTTAAGCGAAGCGGAAAGGCAATGGCTCAAAGGAAAATGCAGCCAGATTTAAACGGGGAAGTCTAAGTTAGAAGAATAAGAAGCGGATTTATCATCCGTCCACGCTTAGGATTTTAATTTCAACTCTTTGGTTCTTCTTCCTTCCGGCAGCTGTTTTATTGGTGTCAATGGGATGCCGTTTGCCGTAGCCCCTGAATTGAAGTCTGTTGCGGGGAATACCCTTTTCCGTCAGAAAGTCCACGATGGCTTTCGCCCTTGCAGTTGAAAGACGGTCGCAATATTCATTAGACGGAGTTCCGTTGGTATGCCCTCCTATTTCAACTACAACCTTAGGATTGCCTTCAAGAAAACCATAAATCTCCTCCAATACAGGAAAAGAACTTTTAGATATGGTGGAGCTATCTGCGGCAAAATAGAGTTGCTCAATGCGGATGGTCTGACCTTTTGACAATTTTGAAGGATCTTCCAGATCCTTCAAAATTGTAGTTTTTTTGGCAGGGGAGGTTGTATCAGGTTGTTTGGGGGGATTAGATTTTTCAGGGGTTTTGGGTTTCTCCGGAGTCTGGGTTATTTCTGCCGGCGCCGTCGGTTCTTCCACGACACAGGGTACAGGGAAAATATTGGAAGCGTCGTCGAGTAAAATATTTCCATTGTAGGGCAGAAAACTCGGCGTTGCATAATAGGCTTCCAGTACGATATAAGAGTAAGCTTGTTTTGGCTCAAACCGGAAATTGTAAATCAGCCAGCGCAGGTTGACGACCAATGAGCTTTCCGCCAAAAGTTCTGCCCGATTACAATAACCCGTGCCGCCCCAAATACGCAGTTTAGCCGGCGTCGAATAATTTTTTAACTCTCCATCAGCCCTGCCCGGACTTACGTATAATTCAGAACGGCAAAGCGCCATACTGAACTCATAGCACTTCCCGGCCTCCAAAGGGCTGCTGAGCCGCTGCGATACCATTTCCCAAGTCTCGTTATCGCGAACCACCATGCCTAAGTAGGTTTTGCCGTTGAAGGCCTCCTTTATCACCTGAAACGCCCCGCCTCCCTCTTTGGGGTGAACATCGGGAACAGATTCGCCGGGGAAGCCGCAGTCATACCAGCCATTCGGTAGCGTCCCATTTATGCTCCCCTCCATTGGTATCCCTTCAAAAGACGGATTGATCAGGACAATAGGCTCGTCCTGGCCAAACAAGGGTAGATACATCAAGCTAATAAATAATAAAAAAACCAGATTTTTCATGGCCTGCTATCCATTTTCAAAATTCTATAAAGCCTTCTAACGTACTGATAAACAGAATAGTTTATCACTGTGATTAGCGTGGCTTAAAAAGCGTCCTCCGGCTCAAAGACAGAAGGAGAACACATTAAATAAAACAATCAATGATTCAAATATTCAAAAGATGTGCCGTTGCACTTTCTGCCATTTCATGCACTGTGCATTGCAATAAAATCTATTGGGAATTAAACTTAAAATCCTCTAAGCTCGCCGCATTACCGGCTGAATCAGGTGGCGGAAAGTCTCCCAACACCTGATTATCGCCTGAAGTCGCGCGTAGGATGAGTATTGGCGCAATAATGCACAGATGAAAATTGAATTTCAATAAAATGACGCGTCCACCTAAAATCTAAAAGTTGCCTAACCTGCCTCTAAGTAACGGAGGCTCTGCGTTAGATTACTATTTGAAAGCATTGAATCCCGTCACGTCCATTCCGGTAATCAGCAGGTGAACGTCGTGGGTGCCTTCGTAAGTCAGTACAGTTTCCAGGTTCATCATGTGCCGCATGATAGGATATTCATTAGTGATGCCCATTCCTCCGAGAATTTGCCTTGCTTCGCGAGCTATCGTTAGCGCCGTATAAACATTATTGCGCTTGGCCATTGAAATTTGCGCAGGAGTCGCCCTGTCCTCGTTGGCCAGCGAGCCAAGTCTCCAGGTCAGCAGTTGCGCCTTAGTGATTTCAGTAATCATTTCGGCCAGCTTCTTCTGGGTTAGTTGGAAAGCTCCGATGGGTTTGTCAAACTGAATG
>CAZXQI010000175.1:0-5531 GCA_964643005.1 uncultured Saprospiraceae bacterium
TACCTTTACCCTCAAAGGTCTTTTTTAAATTATTTTTTTTTTTTTGTCTGGTAAAATTAAACAGGAAAAGCAAAGAGCCGTCACTTCTTCTACTGAATCCTGAATTTAATTGGTAAAAGACTCCACAGAATCTCTAAAAAGATCCATTGACATTTTTATCTAAAAAAATAAATAACACAATAACATGACTAACAAAATCCTGCTTATCGTATTCCTCTTTTTACTGGCGGCTTTTGGCGCCTCCCGCTTTTTTTCCAAAAAAAATGAGCGGACCTTTAATCCCGAAATTATTAGGCTTGATTCCTTGCAGGTCGCGTCTATCGCTATCCAGTCGAAAGACGACGACTACCGGCAGTTTTTACTCAGTCGGGGAGTAAGTGGATGGATGGTGTCAAGAGACGATAAAACGATGGCCGCAGCATCCGAACCCGTTCACGCGCTGCTGGCTGCTTTGTCCTTAGTGAAAGGCTCATACATAGCCGCCAAAACCGAACAAAAATGGCCGGAATACGAAATCGAAGAGGGAAAGGCTTCGCACCTAATCGCCTACAGCGGCGACAAGGTTTTGGCCGATTGCTATATAGGGAAGATGGCCGTGAATATGGAGGCGCAGCAAATCAGCTCTTTTTTTCGCCTGAAGAAAAGCCCTGAAGTGTATGCCGTGGAGGGCATGGCCGGCATGACTCTCTCCCGTGGATTTGACAGCTACCGAAGTAAACAGTTGCTGGATCTCGATCATTACGCCGTCGAAAAACTGAGCTATGAAGGCGATATCGCTTACGAAGTGGAAAGAAAAAATGGAGAATGGCTACTCGACGGCAAGACTCCGGTGGACAGCAACTTAGTGAGAACCTTCCTGCTCAATCTCAAACTGCTGGCAGGGGAGGAGTTTGTAAAAGACTTCGACTCCTCTATTGGCGATAAAAACCTGCTGAAAAAGCTCAGCCTCAGCGGCGGCAATATGGCAGAACCAATCATCGTTCGCTGTTGGCGCGACACGAGCCTGGCCAAACCCTTCGTGATCCAGTCTAATCAGTTCCCCGATTCCTATTTCGCCAGCGATTCCAGCAGGCTTTTTTACCGACTCTTTAAACCAATCGCAGAATGGTAAGCGCAAGTCAGTACAAATTCAAAGTGAAAAGCTAGCAATAAAAATCAACGGAAAATCAGCGAAACCAATGAAAACCTGCATTGATTTAAACAGTTTTAAAAAATAAATAGAAATGAAGCAACTCCTCTTTGTCGCCGGTTTTTTGGCATTTTCAGGAATCCTGTACGGGCAGTTAGGGCTTACCGGCGCCTACAAGGATTTTACCGCTAATGACTGGTACGAGCCAATACAAGAGGGAACCGGCGTCCAGACAAGGGCTGCCGACGGCTATGCGGCAGGTATCACTTATTGGTTTAGGTTAAAAAATAAGCGGGTTGAATTTTTGCCGGAACTAAGCTTTGAAAAATACGGCAGAACCATAGCCGGAACCGATTACGAACACCGGCTTGTTGGGTTTTATTTCAATGCCAATTTTTATCCTTTTGACTTTTCTAATGATTGCGATTGCCCCACCTGGTCTAAAGACGGCAATTTTTTTACAAAAGGATTTTTCCTGCAAGTCTCTCCGGGCGTCTGGAGCTTAGAAAACTCCGTTAATGCTGAAAAGAAAATTTCTGACAGGGCTTTGGCCTGGACGCTGGGCGCCGGCGCTGGATTGGACATCGGCCTCGCTGATTTTCTGACAGTGACGCCCATGCTTAAATACTACTACTCCCCGAACAATACTTGGAAAAATGTTCCCGACTCAACAGGAGGCGTACGGAGCCTGACCTCGGCTGTGCAGCAGTTATTTGCGGGAATTCGGTTAGGTTTTAATTGGAAACAGGAGGGCGGTCGGGGCAGGCGGAGATGAACGGAGGGCGATGCGGGGAAAGGCCTCAAATAAAATTTTAACGCTACCTGAATTTTGAATCAAAAAAGACTACTTTTGCGCCGCTGTAACTGATTTTCGTAATCACTAACGGCGGAAAGCGCTCGTCTAAATTTGAAACAGAAAACTTTTATGTTTTCATAATTTACAGACAATGAAATTGTTACAGCCTCAAAAGATGAGCTTTCCCAGTAATTATTTTTATTGAAATGGCAGTTTATTTAAGCAGTGAAAAGAAGAAAGAAATCTTCAAACAATTCGGTGGGGACGAAAATAACACCGGCTCTATCGAAGCTCAGATAGCTCTTTTTACTTTTCGCATCAAGAGTTTATCGGAGCACCTCAACGAATTCAAAAAAGACCACGCTACTCGCCGCAGTTTGTTGATGATGGTTGGTAAGCGCAAGCGATTGCTGGAGTATCTGAAGAAAAAAGACATTGTCGAGTACAGGGAATTAATTCAGAAACTGGGCATCCGCGGTTAAGAGATAAAAAGAAAAAGTGTTCTGCACCCGCGGGACGCTTTTTCTGTTTTATCGTTCCCTGTTGAAAAGGTCCTTTGAATTCAAGCCATTCATTAAGCCTCGCCCTTGTATGCATCCCGTATCTGCGGTGTACAAGAAGACGAAAAATGAATCCTTCTGAGCAAATCATTGAATCGGTATTTTGCCATAATTGGGCGCCTAAAACTCGTTTTATTCATTCAGAATAAAACATTAGAATGTTGTTTTTTGCCCAATACTCAACAAGGTTATACAGAATCTAAATCATAAACCGGCCTGGTAAACTGCCTGGCCACTAATTAATCTCTAAAATGGGTAAACAAATTCCAGTTACCACCTCCTTCAACCTGCCTGACGGCCGCGAGGTGATTATTGAGACAGGCAAACTCGCTGCTCAGGCAGACGGCTCTGTCGTTGTAAAACTTGGCAACACCATGCTTTTTGCCTCGGTCGTTGCCGCAAAAAAAGTCAGAGAAGGACAGAGCTTCTTCCCGCTTTCTGTAGATTATCAAGAGAAATTTGCCTCTGCGGGCCGGGTTCCTGGAAACTTCTTTCGGCGCGAAGCCAAGCTCTCCGATTATGAAGTCCTCATCTCCAGGTTGGTGGATCGGGCTATCCGACCTTTGTTTCCCGATGGATTTATGGAAGATACGCAGGTGATTATCAACCTGATTTCCGGCGAAAAGGAAGTCCTCCCAGATGCCTTCGTCGCTCTGGCCGCTTCTACAGCGCTCTCTATTTCCGACATCCCCTGGCAAGGTCCCATCTCCGAAGTCAGGGTGGCCAGAATTGACGGCGTCTTTCACATCAACCCCAACAGAACGGAGCTTGAAAATGCAGACATCAACCTCATCGTCGCCGCCGACCTCAACAATATCATGATGGTGGAAGGCGAAGCCAAAGAATGTCAGGAAGATGAATTGGTGGAAGCCATCCGCACCGCTCACGAAGCTATCAAAGTTCAATGCCAGGCTCAATTAGAACTGGTCAAACTGGCAGGTAAGGAAAAAAGAACGCCAGAGCCATTTACCGAAAATGAAGAGATTAAGAGCAAAGTAGAAGAACTGGCAAAAGATAAACTATACGAAATTGCAAAGAGATTCCTTGAAAAACAGGATCGCAAGACGCAGTTTGAAGAATTGGGAGCCTCTGTTGTCGAAACCCTGACGACGGAAAAAGGCGAAGAATTCATGGAAGAAAATGAAGGCCTGGCAGAGCGGTACTTTGACGAACTCAAGAAAAAGGTAGTTCGGGAAATGGTGCTCGCCGACGGCGTCCGCTTAGATGGCCGCAAACCCGACGAAATTCGCCCCATCTGGACGGAAATAGGCTACCTGCCTTCTCCACACGGCTCTTCCATTTTCACCAGGGGAGAGACCCAGTCCCTCTCAACAGTGACCTTAGGCACCAAGCTCGACGAGTTGATGATAGACACGGCGATGGAAGTCAGCTATGAAAAATTCATTTTACACTACAACTTCCCGCCCTACTCAACGGGAGAAACAAAGCCCCTCAGAGCGCCGGGACGTCGTGAAATTGGCCACGCCAACCTCGCCCAACGCTCCCTCCGCATGGTGATGCCCGATGCCTTTCCATACACGGTAAGGCTTGTTTCAGATATTTTGGAAAGCAACGGTTCCTCTTCTATGGCCACCGTTTGCGCCGGCTCCCTAGCGCTGATGGATGCAGGCGTACCCGTTAAATCTGCCGTTTCTGGCATTGCAATGGGGATGATTGCCGAAGGCGATCGCTACGCCATCCTGAGCGATATCCTCGGCGACGAAGACGCCTTGGGCGATATGGACTTCAAAGTCACCGGTACCAGAAACGGAATCTGCGGCTGCCAAATGGACATCAAGATTGACGGCCTCTCCTATGAAGTCTTAGGCAAGGCGCTGACTCAGGCCAGACAGGGTCGCCTCCATATCTTGGACAAGATGGCCGAATCCATTGAGACGCCGAGAGAAGACCTCAAGCCCCACGCTCCGAGAATCGTCGAACTGATTATTGACAAGAGCTTCATCGGCGCCGTTATCGGCCCCGGAGGAAAGATCATCCAAGAAATCCAAAGTTCGACCGGCACTATTATCAATATCGAAGAAGTGGGCGATCAGGGTATCGTCAACATTGCCAGTCCGAATAAAGAAAGCATTGACGCCGCCGTGGCGAGAATCAGACAAATCACCTTCGTCCCCTCCGTCGGAGACGTGTACGAAGCAGTGGTCAAAACGGTCATGCCCTATGGCGTCTTTGTGGAATTCCAGGGCAAGAGCGGTTTGCTACACGTGACAGAAATGTCCCACTCTCGCATCGACAGAGTGGAAGATGTCTTCTCCGAAGGCGATCCGGTCAAAGTCAAACTAATAGGCGTTGACAAGAAAACCGGTAAATTCCGCCTCTCCCGCAAAGCGCTAATGCCCCGGCCTGATGGCGCTCCCGCAGATAATCACGGCGACGATTACGAGGATCGGGGAGACCGCTACGACCGCAACAGAAATGGAGACGGAAACTACCGCGGTGGCGGCAGAGATAGAAACAACGACAGACGCAGATAATTTTCTGCTGAAGATATATTTGTAAAAACGGCCTCTGGGATTCTCAGAGGCCGTTTTTTTGGATATGTGCGGCTTTTCCCTATGGCGAGGTTTCCCGCAGATGATTTTAGACGGCATGAAACTGAGACGGAGGAAAAAAAATATTGTCAATCTTCTATTGCCCATTCATTTCGGCGCTCTTTTGGCGTCCCTTCTAACATAGAGATGCCTCTTCGGATATAGCCCCGAAGGGGCGAAATACGATAGCAATAGGTGCAGCCCATTGAACAGAGAGATAACATATATAAGCAGCCCTGAAAGGGCGGAATACTTTCCACTCCCAAAGCCAAAGGGAACCAAAATCACAAATCACGAATTGTCTATCGTCCGTTTTCTACCGTCCATCCAGAGCTTTGGGTTCCGTGGCTTTACCATTTCATAGGGCTACACCCCATGCTAAGGTATTCCGCCCCTTCGGGGCTTTCCCATTATAGCCCCGAAGGGGCGGAATATGATAGCTTTACCATTTCATAGGGCTACACCCCATGCTAAGGTATTCCGCCCCTTCGGGG
>CAZXQI010000176.1:0-2224 GCA_964643005.1 uncultured Saprospiraceae bacterium
GTCGAGATAATTCCGCAGGAAATCAATTTCTCTCTCCAGGCTGATGGCCTCCAATTCGGAATACTCTAAACTTTTGCGCATTAGTTTGGCAAATTGAGCCAGATACTTGGCGGCCTGAGTGCTATCGTTGGAAGTGATAAAATTCTGAACCGAATTAAGGGCGTTAAAAACAAAATGAGGATTCATCTGCGCCCGCAAAGCTTTGAGCTGCAAGTCCGATACCTTTAGTTTGAACATTTCCGCTTCCTTCTCTTTTCTCTCTGTTTCGTACTTAATCTCTAATTCGCGGATTTCTGAATTTTTCTGTTGATCGAGAAATTTTTCTACCGCCCTGCTCGACAAGACCTGGTATTCATAGGCATTTTTAAAATCCCCTTCTTCTCCGTAAAGCGTTGCGATGTCGTGGAGGATTCCGGAAATCTGTTTGAAGTCCTCTCCCCTCTTCGCATAATCGAGGGCTTTAAAAAAAGCCTCCATTGCTCGTTTGGCGTCGCTTTCTTCATAAATCCTGGCTCTGCCCCATTCTATGTTTGCCAGGTTATTTTCCTTTTTTTCCTTGAATAAAGGGATGGCCTTTTCAAATAAATCCAGGGCTTCCTCTTTCATGTTTTTTTGAATGAAGCAAAATCCCTGGTTGGCGTAAGCCAATGCCCTGGCCTGCTGGTTTTCATCGTCAATGACCCCGACTGCCTTTTGGAAATAGTGAATAGCGGAATCCACATCGTCAATATTCATGAAGCCCTTCCCCACATTTAGGTAATGCCAGGAAAGGCGGGAGTTCATTTTCTTTTCTTCGCTGAGTTTAACTACCTCCTGGTAAGCCTTCACACTCCGACGCGGCTCATTGTTAAATTCGTAAACGCTACCCAAGCCGCTCTGCGTCAGAGTGATAAAGTAGTAGTCCTTTAGCCTGAGCGCATCGCTCCCGATGCTCCCGGTTATTTTCTCTGCTTCCAGAAATGACTCAAATGCCTTTGGGTGATGGGAAAGTTTTAGATAGAGATACCCCTGCCGGCAAATCAGTCTGGCTAAGAGCCTGCTGTCGGGGTACATCTCAAGATATCTGGCAGCGCTTGCCAGGCAGAATTTCGCGCGCTCCATCTGTTCCAGGTTTAAAAGGGTGCCTGCATAGTCAATATTGGCCTCAGCCAGTTGGTTGGCGTCTCCGATCTCCGCCAACATTTCCAGAGCTTTGCTAAAATGAACCTCAGCAAGTTCATAGTGATACAATTGATTTTCAACCTGGGCGGAATTGAGGTGGTAATTCAATAGTAACTCCGGATTAGGCTGATCGTCAAGGATTTCCTTCTCCTCCTCCAGGCTTTCTCTGGCTTTGGCGATGTCCGTAAAAACCAGCTCGCTGATGGCCCGGTCGAGCGCAAGGAGCCTTTTTTGTTTGTCGTCAGTTACCGCTGAGTTCATAATCGCCTTATTGGTAGGTTTCTTTGGTCTGGATGGGTTTCCGGCTTTAAAAAAATGCTAATCGCTAATCTTCACGGGAATCCAACAAAGTTATAAAAATACAAAAGAGGCTGCATCTCGACTGTTGCAGCCTCTTTTAAAGTTTGCTTTATGCAGGGTCTGTCGAACTACTGAGGAAGCTCTCCGGTACAAGGTCTAAGATTGAACAGGTTCGCCGTGCTCTCTATTTTTTCATTCTTGTTTTCATTCCCGCCAAGTAACCTGTTCATGTCCTCTTTGCTCAGGCGGTTGATATCATTCAAAGTATCCAGATCGCTTTTGGATTTCTTTATTGATTTGTCCGAATTTCTATTGAGTAATCTCTTGAACATAAAGCCTCCTTTTAAATGAAGAAATGTGAGTGCGTTTCCTTTCGTTGCCAAAAGTAGCCCTTTTTGTCACGCAAAAGAACCATTTCTTAAAATTTTCTCAAATTTTACCTGCCAAAGTTTTTAAAAAGTTGAAAATCCCCACCCTTTCTACCTTCTGGCGCTCCGACCTTTCAGAATTTTCCAAAAAGCAGGCAATTGCCTGTCACTCAAAATGCATCTTCCAACCGGCGCATTTGTTCCATAAAAGCCGGCCTTCTCCTCCTGGAAACCTCGATCTTTCTGCCGTCTTCCATGATCAGATAGCCGCCGTCGCCTTTCATAAACTTTCGGATGTAGTTGAGATTGATGACGTGCCGCTTGTGAACGCGGTAAAAGTTCATCGTTTGCAGCATGTCTTCGTAGGCTTTGATGGTCCTGGAAGCGGTAATTTT
>CAZXQI010000176.1:2234-5528 GCA_964643005.1 uncultured Saprospiraceae bacterium
CCCTGATGCTGACAAAATAGATCCCGTCAATGGCGGAAATGCTCATCTTTTCAAACGCATTCGGATTGTTGAGATGCTTGTTAAACAGCTCCAGTCGCTGCTCCATCTTCTCGTTCTGATTAATCCTGATGCGGCTCACCGCCTCCATCAATTCATCAGAATCTATGGGCTTGAGGATGTATCCTATGGAGCTGTACTGGCAGGCTTTGATGGCGTATTCGTTGTAGGCCGTAATGAAAATCACCTCGAATTCCAGGGGTCTCAGTTCATCCAGCATTTTAAAGACGAGGCCATCGGGCAGGCTGATATCAAGGAAGGCCACATCGGGCATAAAATCAGGGTCGTCGAAAAGATCCAGCGCCTCTTCAATGTTCAGTGCATCTCCAATAACCTCAACCTCCGGACAATGCTTCTTTAGGAGATTTTTGAGATTATTCATGCTTTTAATCTCGTCCTCTATGATAATCGCTTTTATCACAAAAGCAGGCTTTTTACTTTCTGTTGTTTCGGTGGTAGATTGTGAGACCATGTTCGTCGCGCTTCATTTTTTGCTGTGTTACAAAAGTACAGTTGTAAGGTAAGAATATAAAGCCATTGCGCGACAGAATTTCCAAATAACTAAGTTATTTTTAATTTAAATCAAAATAATTATAACGATTATTAATCAACAACATGTTATAAATTATTTATTATCTAATTTATTAAAAGTTTCAAAAAAATAATTTTGAGATTAAAGATTATCGAATAACTACTTTCTCTTCGCCATTTCCAGCGCCTTCTCAAAAGAAATTTTAGGAAACACTTCTAACTTCCCTCCTACCGTGGCGTCAAAGATCTGCCGCCCGTCTTTTTGAAAGAAATAATTGGCTAAGTGATAGGAGACTTCAGAGCCGTACACATCGGCTAATTGCCACTGCTGCCCCTTAAAATAATCGGGATGAAAATGGTTTTCATCGTCTCCCTGCCAGGTCTGCACCTCGTGGGAGCTACCGTTCTGCTTAAAGCTGTGATCTACCCCGATGAGGAACACCCGGCGGAAGCCCATGTAATAGGCAATTTGCATCGAAACGAATGTCACAGTATTGCCCTCGCAAATAGGTTGGGAAATGTCTTCGTAGAAGCTCCAAATATTGAGCGTGTGCAGCCTTTGGATGTGTTCCTTTTCGGCGATGAGGTTTTTCGCCGCTGTATAAGAAAGAAAGACCGGGCAATCCATCGCCTCGAACTGTCTGGCGCTTTGCTCTATCACCAATGGATTCACAGAGACGAGATAGCTCAAATTGAGGGCGACTTTTTCAAAAATGAGGAAGATTTTATTTTGCCCAAAACTATGGTACTGAGCCAGCGGCGCCAGATCCATCTTGTTGAGCGAGGGGCCGTTGCCGAGGATGAAGCAATCTTCTCCCTTGTGAATATCCTTAAATTTTCTAAGCTGAGGAGCGTACTTCCTTTTCCAGTGCAGGTAGTCTCTACCCTCGTTCCATTTCGCCGAAAAACCTTTTTTTTCCAAAAGGTTCATTCCAAACAAAGCTCCTTGAGGTCTTGCCATGATAATTTTTTTTATAAATCCTTCAAAACGGAGCTGACGCCTCCATCTAACAGTAAATTGGCGCCATGAATAAATCCGTCATTCGAAGAGGCCAGAAAGAGCGCCAGCTTAGCCACGTCGTCTGGGTAACCAATTCTTTGAACGGGATGAATCTTGCGCAATTCGTCCAGCGCAGATTCGTCGTTTTCAAAACCGGCTCGCAGCATCTCGGTTTCAATGGCCGCCGGGCTGATGGCGTTCACCCTGACCCGGCCTTCCAAATCAACGGCCATTGCCTTGGTCAGTCCAACTAAGGCGCTCTTGGAAGTGGCGTAGCTGATAAAAGCTGGCTTCGTCAATTGCTGGTGGATGCTGGCGATGTTGATGATAGAGCCGGAGTTCTTTTCCAACTTGGGCAAAAAAAGCTTGCTCAGCAGCATGGGGCCGCTGAGGTTGACATTGAGCGTCTCCTGCCAGTCTTCCAGTTTAATATTTTCAAGATGATCCAGTCGCTGGACAGCCGCATTGTTGATCAGCACGTCCAAATTGGGGATTAGGTCTTCAAAAATCTGGGAGAACCGAATCCGGTAAGCGGCGTCCTGGACAAAGGCCTGAATGTCAAACCGCACAAAGCGGTCGCAAAAGCCCTCAAAATCCTCCCTCCTGTCAACCCCGTACACGTAGTAACCATTACTCCGAAAACTCTTCGCCAGAGCGGAACCTATCCCCCCCAACACTCCGGTAATGAATACATTCTTTTTCATTTATTCACATGATTTAGGCAAGGTCAAGAAATTCAAACATGTACTTCATCGCCTGGGCGCTCGCCCGGCGCACCCCGTCCACGGTATTCGAACCGTTATGGGTTCCAAAGATACAGCGATCGAATTGCCTCAGCGCAGAATTTGCAGGCAGCGGCTCTGTTTCAAAAACGTCCAGGGCTGCGGAATGCACTTTCCCCGAAAGCAATCCCTCCACCAGAGCCTCTTCCTGAATAACAGATCCCCTGGAAACATTGACGATGCGCACTCCGTCTTTCATTTTTTCAAGGGAATCGCGATTGATCAAATACTTCGTCTGCGGCGTCAGCGCACAGGCGACTACCACAAAATCCGCCTGCTCCAGTTGATCGGGAAATTGCAGAAAAGAGTAGTTCTCTTCATCTTCCCTGCTTTTCCGGGCAAAGGGGTCGTACACATTAATGTTAAGGTGAAAGGCGCATAGCATTCTGGCAGCGGCTTTCCCTATGTCGCCGAAGCCAGCCATGGCTACCGTCCTGCCCGCCAGTGAAATACCCGCCGGCTTTAACCACCGCCCGGCTCTGACGCTGCGGTCAATCAAAAAAGTCTCTCTTGCCAGGCCGATCAAATAATGCACGGCCAGGCTTCCCACTTCTTCGCCAAACATCTGCGGCGTATTCGTTACGGGGATACCCAGTTTTTTGCAGGCTTCAAAATCTACATTGTCAACGCCGACGCCCCATTTCACAACGGCGCGGAGTTTACCTGCTTTCCCTGCCCTGAAAACCCGCTCTGTTGCGGGATCGTCGCCGATAATCCAGCCGTCCACCTGCGGCAATAGCTCCATCAACTCCTCTTCCGACAGTACCTGTACCACATCGGGAGTAAGCAGTTCTATATTTTTTTTTGAAAATTCTCCTCTGAATTCATCTATCAACCGCAGCATCGGTGGGCAGGTGATAAGTACTTTCATAAGCGGTCTAATTTTCTGCCTGAAAATTCGTTGTTTAATGGTCTGTTCTCATT
>CAZXQI010000177.1:0-5519 GCA_964643005.1 uncultured Saprospiraceae bacterium
CATGTATGGCCAGGTTCCTTTTGAGTATGGAGATTATCTGGTCATCCCCCGCGGCACCGTCTATCAGATGGACTTTGAACAAACAGACAACAGACTTCTCATTCTCGAATCATTTAGCCCCGTTCGCACACCCAGGCGTTACCGCAACGATGTGGGGCAGCTATTGGAACACTCTCCTTTTTGTGAGCGGGATTTCAGGACGCCTCAGGATCTGATGACCTATGACGAACGGGGCGATTTTCGCATGCTCATCAAAAAACAGGGATTGATATATCCCTATACTTACGGGACGCACCCATTTGACGTGGTGGGCTGGGATGGCTACCACTATCCCTATGCTTTCTCTATCCACAACTTCGAACCGTTGACCGGGCGCATCCACATGCCGCCGCCCATTCACCAGCAGTTTGAAGGCGATGGATTTGTAGTTTGCTCCTTCGTGCCTCGCCTGTACGACTATCACCCGCTCGCCATTCCTGCGCCGTATCACCACAGCAATATTGACTCGGACGAAATTCTCTACTATGTGGACGGCGACTTCATGAGCCGCAACAACATCGAAAAAGGGCAATTTACCCTGCATCCGGGAGGCCTCACTCACGGCCCGCACCCGGGAGCCATCGAGCGCAGTATCGGAAAGAAAAGCACGGAAGAACTGGCTGTCATGATCGACCCGTTCCATCCCGTCAAGATCACTAAAGCCGCCATGCAATTGGAAGTGGAGGATTACTATAAATCCTGGTTAGAAGAGCCAATGACGCATTGAGGATTTTTGAAAAAAAACTTTCTAAGCGATGTTCAATTGGATTGACGATTTGCGGAATATCGCTTAGAAGTTTGTGATTTATTTTGACTCTTTTGAAAAAAATAAAATCCGCACTGCACCCGCCCACCGATTTTATATAATTGATTTTTTAGAAAAAATTCCCCCCCCATTATTTTTTTAAAAAAATAAAAGGGAAAAATGGCAGGGGGAGAAAAATGTAAAACAGAAAAAAACTATGCACCACAAAGTCATCATTGAGCCTTTTCGCATCAAAGTAGTAGAAAAAATATACCTGACCACTGAAGAAGAGCGAAAAGTGTTTTTAAAAAATGCGCACTATAACCCATTCCTCCTTCATTCTAACGAAGTCGTTATAGATCTGCTGACCGACAGCGGCACCTCGGCTATGAGTTCGGAGCAATGGGCCGGCATCATGCGGGGCGACGAGAGCTATGCAGGCGCCTCCAGTTGGTTGCGCATGGAAAAGGCCGTTATAGACCTGACGGGCTATCCCTATGTTTTGCCGACTCACCAGGGCAGAGCGGCGGAGCATCTGCTCTACACTAAGATTGGAGGGAAGGGAAAATATTTTTTGAGCAATACGCACTTCGATACGACTCGCGCCAATATCGAATTTTCCGGAGCGACAGCCATTGACCTGCCCATTGAAGAGGGAAAGCATCCGGAGGTGATTCACCCTTTTAAAGGAAATCTCGACACAAAAAAATTAGTAGAAAATATTGAAAAATACGGTGCGGGGAATATCGCCGCCGTCATTCTCACCGTCACCAACAATAGCGGAGGCGGCCAGCCTGTGAGTATGGCCAATGCCAGGGAAGTGAGCGCGATTTGCCAGAGGTACGGCGTCCGCTTTATTCTCGACGCCTGCCGCATCGCCGAAAATGCCTGGTACATCCACGACCATGAAGAGGGCTACCAAAATAAGAGCTATCGGGAAATAGCGCAGGAAATGTTTGGCCTCGCCGACGGCTGCGTTATGAGCGCTAAAAAAGACGCCCTCGTCAACATGGGCGGTTTCCTGGCGCTCAAAGACCTCGAACTGGCTTTGCAGTGCCGCACCGTGCTCATCATCTCGGAAGGTTACGCCACTTACGGCGGGCTTTCCGGCAGGGATATGGAAGCCATCGCCCAGGGTTTGGAGGAGGTCTTTGATCCCGACTATCTCAACTACCGGATCCGCAGCACGGCCTATCTCGGCGAACACCTCGACGCTTTGGGCGTCCCCGTCATCAAGCCGATTGGCGGCCATGCGGTCTATATTGACGCCAAATCCTTTTACCCGCACATTCCCCCGCATCAGTTTCCCGGGCAGGCCTTAGTTTGCGAGTTGTATTTGAAGGCGGGCATCCGCAGTTGCGAGATTGGCTCGGTGATGTTTGGAAGAAACGACGAACATGGCAACTTCGTCCCATCAGAAATGGAACTGGTTCGCTTAGCCATTCCGCGCAGGGTCTATACGCAAAGCCATGTTGATTACGTCATTGAATCTTTTGCCGAGGTGATTCAGGGAAGGGAAAAAGCCAAAGGCTTCCGAATAACTTACGAACCTCCTTTCCTTCGCCACTTCACCGCCAAATTTGAACCGGTGGATTAAATGAGAGGAATTTTCCCGCAGATTTTTTTTAGACATAATTCCTCTGTAAGGAATCCCTGGGAAGGAGGATTTTTCCAAAGAAAATTTCAAATAAATTCCATATAAACTGAAAGTAAGGGAGAAGGTTTTTTGAAAATACCGCATCCCTTTCTACCTTTGCGGCAGATTATTTAATGCTATTAAGATTACACTTAGAACCTGGTAGAACTTAACTGTTCTACCAGGTTCTTTTTAAATTAAATATTATGTTACCATTAAATGACTCTTATCTTGAAGAGTTGGATACCATTTCAGGCGCCATCCAGACTTCCGATGAATTGGCCTACTATCTTTCAGAAGAAGAAGAAGCTTATTACGAGCAACTGAAGGATCGCTTTGAACCTTATATCGAAGATCTGTACGATCGGGTGGCCGCCGCCGATCCTCTTCAATTGATTTCCTTAGACAGGCGATTGATGGAAGAGGATATGGAAGGGCTATTCCTACCCAGAGTGCTGGGATATACGGTTTTGAGGGGAGAGATCAACGACCTGTTCAAGTACGTGGTCTCGCAGGAGCATTTCAAGGATGTGTTGCTGGCCATTTGCAATTCGCCAAATTTTGAAATGTTGAAAAAGCGGAGCGGTCAAAGCATGCAAATTGGGTTCGCACTGAGCAGCGATATTTGGATCGCCAACCTGTTGGCTGAAGTTGAAAACAAGCGCATCAAGTATTTTTTGCAAAGCCAGAAATTGGACAAGTATCGCACGCCGGAAGGTCGCGAGGCTGGATTGAAAATTTATAAGAAGCAATTTCGGCTTTTCAATTACATGACAGCCGACTTCCCCAATACGCTTGGCCAGCTAAAAGTTATGTGGCGCTCCCTTAAAGAGTTTTTGCTGTATCGCATTGAGCGCAAGTTAGACAACAGCAGCCTCATGCCTTTTCTGAAAGAATTTATCGAAAATGAAGACTTCCAGGGACAGGACGAACACTTGCAGATAATGGGTCTGTACGCTTTGTTTTTTGACTTAGACGAAGCGAACAAAGAGCACCTCGCCACTAATTTTAACAAGACCAGGAAGAAGCATCCTGAGTTTATTGAGCGCTGGATGGAATTTATACTCGAAGAGCACGAAAGTGAACGGGTGAATCTGGACGCCGCAGCAGATAGCCGTATTTCAGCCATTATAGACAGATCGGAGGAAGATGAACTGACCAGGTATTACGACCTAATGGACAAAATCCACAGCATAGGTTATATGCGGGAAGAGACGATGGAAGCGGTAAAGGATTTTTATAACCACCACGAAGGCCGCTCATTGGTCAACGAGTGCGTCCGAATGACGATTTATCACTACTTCGTCCGCCTGCTCGACAATCTGGAGGTGAAGGACTATCCCGAATTATTTGAGCTGGCAAAAATTTATACCGTTTACATCAAGATTTTTGCAAATCAGCAATTCAATCAAGATGTCAAATACCTGTCGCTGCGCTACATCGCCCGCCTGCTGGAACAGTATAAAGATAAGCGCGGCAAGGACTATCAGGATATCAAGAAATTTGTGACGACTACTTTCCAGGATCTCAATTTCCTGACAGAAAAAGAAGTGGTCGAAATGTTCAAAACCCGCCGTAAGAAGAAGCCGACGGCCAGCTAAAACATGATTTATGACTTTATAGCGGGTGTAACTTCCTATGCATCTGCGTTAAATCACATCACTAAACACAAGTTGTGGAGCTATGTCCTGCTCCCCGGATTGCTCAGTTTGCTGCTGGGTCTGGGCATTTTTGGAATGGCCTGGGGCCTGGCGGCTACGGTAGGAGAGCTTTTGGATAATTTATGGGTTTGGGACTGGGGAAGGACGGTGGTGGAAAAGGCCTCCACGGTGTTGGGAGGAATCTTAGTTTTAATCATTGGACTGATCCTTTTCAAGCAAATCATCATCATCGTCCTCGGCCCCCTGATGAGCGCCCTGTCGAAAAAAGTGGAGCATCAGTTGCTGGGAGATAAATTTGTCGAGCCAAAGATGTCTTTCGGGCAGAACGTTTCGGTCATCTTTCGGAGTCTGAAGATCGTTTTGCGCAATATCATCCGCGAACTATTGTTCACCCTCCTTTTGTTGACGCTCGGCTTTGTGCCGCTGCTTTCTCCCTTTGTGGCGGTTTTTATTTTTCTGCTTCAATCCTATTACGCCGGATTCGGCAACTTAGATTTCGCACTGGAACGCCATCTCGGATTCAAAGACAGCATCCGTTTTGTTCATCGGCAGAGAGGGCTGGCGATAGGGAATGGCGTCATTTACATTGCATTGCTCTTCACGATAATTGGCTTCTTAGTGGCTCTGCCCCTGAGCACCGTTGCCGCTACCATTGAAACCGTCAAACGGGTTGGGAAAATTGAAAATCAGGATGGATGATATGGACTGTTTTAAAAACCTGAATACCGCCTCCGTCTTTACCCTGATTCATTTCGGCTCAACTTTCTATCCTTAGCCGATGAAATTGCCGCTTTCCTGAATATCTACGCCGGGCTCTGGCTCTGCGTTTATTTATATTTGCAGCCTTCCAATTTTCCCTACGCAAAGCTGCCGTGAATAAAAAAGACCACAAATCTGCCGAACTGACCCGCCTGTTTTTCCTCGAACTTGCGAAGATTCAGGAAAACGAAAACTGGGAGCCTGCTGTGAAGGCGGAAGCGCTCGCCCGTCTCATCGAACTCCTTTTTCTCGAAGTCACCAAGGAAGAAAATATTCAGTTTACCACCCTGTTTGCCCGCATCGCCTATGCAGGGCACAAATACCATTTGGAAAAAAAGACCCTGTACTGGGTGCATTTTTTTAGAAAAAAGGTTCAATCCTTCTTGTCCGATGCAGAGGCGCCACAGGTTTACGAACTGGGATTATATGCCTTCGCTCAGTGTGTGGAGGGCTTATTCGGCGAGCAGGCTCCGACGGAAGTAAAGGCATTTATACCCGAAGAAAGTCCCTTCTTATACAGGGAGCAACGGATCAAAGAATTCCGCAAAAAAGTCCGCATGCTGGCGCTCCAAGACGAGCCTGCCAAAGACCGCTTCCTGGCCCGCGAAGAAGAGGAGCCTTCCCAGGTCGCCTATATTCAGTACAACATCGCCGATCGGAACGAGCCTTTTAATCCGAC
>CAZXQI010000178.1:0-5478 GCA_964643005.1 uncultured Saprospiraceae bacterium
GTGGCAAAGGTATAATGAATTTACTTCTTTAAAAAGTTCCTATTGAAAAAAATTTGGAAGTGCTTTTAGCCGGCGAAGAGGGGAGCTTTGAGCTTTAGCGGGCAGGGCTTTACCAGGTTTTAGCCCGGCGAGACCTGGGACTTTTATGTCGCCCGTCCGTTGCTTCACAGATTGGGAAAGGGCTTTTTTTTGGAAAAAAATCCACATTAATTTTTTAAAAAATTAGGCGCTGGAATAACCTATGCCTCATCAGGCCTTTTGACGAGCCTTCTCCATGTCTCGCATGACAGGCGGAAAATGCTCATCCATCAGGGCAAGTAACTCGCCTATTTTTTGGAAATCTGCCCGGCTCTTTGCTAAGCGCTCTATCTCGTGATTGGCGTCCTGCATGGCTTTGTTTCCTATGAAGGAAAGAGTTGATTTCATCTTGTGGCTAATCCTGCTCAGCTCCTGCCAGTCTTCAGCCGCATACAAGGCTTTCAGTTGTCCAAGTTCTTCGGGTAGTTCTTCCATCAGCATAGGAAGAATGGTCTGTATCATGGCCTCATCGTCGCCCGCCATGAGCCGAAGGTAGTCCAGGTTGATAGAAGAGACAGTTGTGGTCATATCGGTTTCAGTCTTGTGTATTTTGAAATTTTATAAAAAAGCTCGTCCGGGTCAATGGGCTTCAACACAAAATCATCTGCGCCGCATCTGCAAAGTTCTTCCTTGCCGTCAACCTGCACCTCAGCCGTCGTCACCAGAATGGGAATATTGGCTTTGTTGGAAGGCAGGCGTTGGCGGATATACAGGGCGGCCTCATAGCCGTCCATTATCGGCATTTGAAGATCCATCAGGACGATGTCGAAATCTTTGGCCTTTAGTAAATCAATGGCGGTTTGCCCATTATCGACAACTTCAATATCTATATTTTTCCATTTCCGTTCTAAGGTCTTGCGTACGACCATCTGGTTGAGCAGATGGTCTTCTGCCAGTAGCAGGCGGAAAGCAGAGTCGCCAGGCAGCAGCGTCCCAGGCTGAAGATTTTCGGGGCGACTGAGTTCTTCCTCCTTTTCAAAAGTAAGTTCAAAATAAAAAACAGAGCCTTTACCTGGTGCGCTGGTCGCTCCAATTTTTCCTCCCTGCATTTCGACGAGGTTCTTGCTGATAGACAGCCCCAGCCCCGTCCCTTCAAACAGCCTGTCTTTCTGTTGAATGCGGGCAAACGCCTCAAAAATCAGCTCTGTTTTATCCTCTGGAATGCCGATACCAGTATCTTCCACCTCAAACCGAAGCTCCGCTTTGCCTTCCATGCTCCGCAGTTGGAGTGCGCGAATCTTCACAAAACCCGTATCTGTAAATTTGATGGCGTTGCCGACAAGATTGTACAGTATTTGGTTTAGCCTCAATTTGTCGCCTCTTACGATGCGCGGCACATCCGGGGCGATTATCGCTTTGAGGGCGATGCCTTTTTTATGCGCTGCGTACTGCATGACATTGCCGAGGCTCCTGAGTAGCCCGTGCAGGTCAAAGGCTTTGCGCTCAAAGATGATTTTGCCATTTTTAAAAGCGCTGAGTTCGAGAATATTATTGACCACCCCCGCTAGAACTTCGGAAGAATCCCTGATGGATTGGATGAGGCTTTGCTGCTCGGCGTTAAGTTCCGTTTCGAGAAGGAGCCCGCTCATACCCAAAATGGCATTGATGGGAGTTCGCATCTCGTGGCTGATTTCGGAAAGGAATCTCTCGTTCATTTTAGTATCCTGCCGATCGGGTTCTTGTCTCTCTCGCCCGGCTGCCTGGCGCCCGGTCATATCCTGCACGACGCCGTAGATGTTGGGTTCGCCCCCTGGCTGAGTCTGAACATAGCATTGGACGGAGAGATAGCGGGGACTTTTATCTTTCAGGAAAACTTTCACCTCTTCATTAACCTCCCTTCCCGCGGCGACCTTCTCATGTAATTTTTGAAAAAAAGAAAGGGGAAAATGCCCGTCGCCCAGGGTATCTAACAAAATAGGTTTCTGAACTGGCCGGCAGCCGAAGATTCTAAACAGCTCATCCGAAGCGTCAAAAAAACCGCTGGCAGGGCGGTAATTCCAATACCCCAAACCGGTATTTTGGCGAACTTCCACTATCTGCCAAAGGGCCTTTTCTCCTGCCATTGGAAGTTGGAGCGACTGAATCAGGGTTTCGGAGTTTAAAGGATTTTTTATTAAAATATTTGAAGCTCCGGCCTGGGTAATTTTCAGGCGGGTTTTCTCGTCGGCAGTATCCACTAATGCAATGATATTGCTTTGGGGAAACTGGGTAGCGAGCTTTTCTATTGACTCCGGGCCAGCGCTATCGGATACGCTCAGGTCGAGCAGGATGGCGGCAAATTCTTCTCCTCCCTGTAACAGCTCCCATCCCTCTGCGAGGCTGTGGCAGTGAGAAAGCTCATAGTCCCGCAGCGCTTTTGCCGATGAAAACATTCCGACAAGTTCCCTGGCCTCAGGAAGACTTTCTATCAGCAGAATTTTGCCTGTCGGAGTCATAGTCGGTGTATTTGCCAGGTAAAAGCATTGATTGAATGCTTTTCAAAACTTTTACGAGTCCTGATTTAAGTTGTTCGAGAATGATAATAGCGTGGGGAGATGAGGGGATGGGGTTTTTGAAGAAGCAGGAATCGCTTTTTTAGTAGAAAACTTCATCGCGGCAAAAATATGAAGTTCGCTTCCGACCCCTCAAGTACGAATAAGCAAAGGTCTCCGGGATGGGTTTTGTAGAGCATTTTAAAATCCTCCAATTTTTCCTGAGCGATGACCTGCTTAGCGACAAACTCTTCTAAGGTGGACGCATTGACAGACCATTTTCCCTGAACCTGCTCCCCATCAACGATATTTATGCCAATGTCTATGGAGTTTTGATGGACTACAAAAACCGGATAATTAGACACATCCTGATCGACGATGACCTCGGCAGCCTGTCGCAGAGCTTCTTTGTATGGCAGAAGTTCCCTTTCCAAATTTTTAAACTGGGGAGTTTTATCCATTTTCTTGGTGCCAGATTTTAATCCAATGACAACTGCGCTCATTCGAAGAAGGGCAAAGTTATTTAATATTTGCCGCCACAGAAAAATCAATGGAGTAATCAGCAAACGCAGATAGCTTTTCAACTTACTTTTGCATTCCTTAAAATCAGTTATCACTTCCTTCAAAAAATGCTGCATCCAAAATAGCTCTGGTTCGGGGACGTCTTTCGATGGATGAATCCTTTGCACAGAACTTCCGCAGCCCAAAATCCATGAGTGACTCTATCAAACACGAATGTGGTTTCGTACTAATCCGTCTTTTAAAACCACTGAGTTTTTATCAGGAAAAATACGGTACTGTGCTTTACGGCGTCAACAAGTTGCAACTGCTCATGGAAAAGCAGCGCAATCGGGGGCAGGATGGGGCCGGCCTTGCCACCGTAAAAATCAACAGTTGCCCGGGCACGAAAATCATCCACCGCAAGCGAAACAATGGAAACGACTCTATCCAGATGATTTTCAACCAGGTGTATGAAAATTTTAAAAACCTTTCAAAAACACAACTGAAAGATGCGGACTGGATGAAGGAGAATGCGCCTTTCACGGGGGAGCTTTTGCTGGGGCATTTGCGCTATGGAACCCACGGCGCCAACAGCGTAAAAAATGTCCATCCTTTCATCCGCAAAAACAACTGGATTCACCGCACGCTCATCCTCGCCGGCAATTTCAACTTCACCAATGTGGATGAGCTTTTTGAAGAACTGGTGAGCTACGGGCAGTACCCGATGGAGCGCTCCGATACGGTGACAGTTCTCGAAAAAATCGGCCATTTTCTCGACGCCGAAGTGCAGCGACTCGAAACCTGGTACAAATCCGACGGCTACGATAATCAGGAAATCAACCAGCTCATTTTTGAAAATCTCGACGTCCAACGGGTATTAAAAAAGGCTTCTAAAAAATTTGACGGAGGCTACACCCTGGCCGGAATCATCGGTCATGGCGACGCCTTTGTCATGCGGGATCCCAACGGCATACGGCCTGCATTCTATTACAATGACGATGAAATAGTCGTGGTGTGCTCTGAGCGTCCGCCCATACAGACGGCCTTCGATATTCACGCTTCCAGGATTCGGGAGATTACGCCGGGACATGCGCTCATCGTAAAGCGCAACGGCGCCGTCAGCGAAGCGCCGTTCATCGAGCCGCGCGAAATAAGATCCTGCTCTTTTGAGCGCATTTACTTTTCCAGAGGCAACGACAGGGACATTTACACCGAGCGCAAACGCCTCGGCATCCAGTTGGCCGATCAGGTATTGGAGTCCGTCAATTACGACCTGGAGAATACCGTGTTCACCTATGTTCCCAACACGGCAGAGAGTGCATTTTTAGGTTTAATCAAGGGAATTGAAGAACGGCTCGTCGAAATTAAAACCAGGAAAATTTTAGAGTTGGGGTCGAATTACGATGCCGAAGCGCTAAAAAAAATCCTCTCCCTGAATCTGCGAGTCGAAAAATTAGTGCAGAAAGACGCCAAGCTGCGAACCTTTATCGCCGATGACAATTCGAGAGGAGAATTAGTTTCGCACGGCTATGACGTGACCTACGGCATCGTGCAAAATGAAAAGGATTCTATTGTGCTACTCGACGACAGCATTGTGCGGGGCACTACGCTGAAAACCAATATCATCAGCAACGTAGCCCGCTTAAGGCCGAAAAAAATCATCATCGTTTCCAGTGCGCCGCAAATCAGGTATCCCGACTGCTACGGAATTGATATGTCGCGCATGAAGGAGTTCGTGGCTTTTCGGGCGCTGGTAAAATTGCTCGAAGAAAACGGCAAATCGGATCTCTTGCAGGAGGCTTACGAGCGATGCAAAGCGCAGGAGAATTTGCCGAGGGAAGAGATTAAAAATGAAGTCAAAGCGCTGTACAGCATTTTCTCCGCCGATGAAATCTCTCAAAAAATTGCCCAAATCGTCACCCCCAAAGGATTAAAACCGAAGGTCGAAGTCATTTTCCAAACCATCGAAGGACTGCATCAGGCCTGCCTGAATCATCTCGGAGACTGGTACTTCAGCGGCAACTACCCAACGCCCGGTGGGAACAAGGTCGTCAATCGAGCCTTTATGAATTATGTGGAAGGGAAAAATGTGCGGGCGTACTAAGGTTTGGATTCCTTGAGATTCCGCAAAAATCCTCCTTCGGAGAACTTCTATAAGAGGTTTAATTCTGCGGGAAAGCTCTACTCGCATTAATCTAAATGATTAAAAAATAAAAAAACTCGTCTGCCCAAAACCATAAGCTCTTCATTTAAAAATAGAATTTTGAAACTCGCCAATCTTCTCCAAATACGACAATCCATTGAGACGGGAGAAATAAGCTGCTCGCTGCTCGTAGAACATTACCTGTCGAAGATAGAGGAGTCTCGCCGCCTTAATATATACGTAGAAGTTTTTGCAGAAGAAGCCAGGCAACGCGCAGCGGCATTG
>CAZXQI010000179.1:0-5042 GCA_964643005.1 uncultured Saprospiraceae bacterium
TATTTTAGAAGAAATTTTCAAAAAAATAAAAAAAAAGAGAGGCGGGAGTTTCAAACCCTCGCCTCTCTTTTTTTATAAAAAATCCCTATACCCGCCCTGTGGCGCACGGTGGAAGGAATCTACCTACTTCTTCAATTCCGTATAGTATTGATAAAAATAGGGGATGGTTTCAATGCCTTTGTAAAAGTTGAACAGGCCGTAATGCTCGTTGGGTGAGTGGATATTATCGCTGTTCAGGCCGAAGCCAATCAGGATGCTGTCCTTACCCAACACGTCTTTAAATAAGGAGACGATGGGGATATACCCGCCCTCCCGCTTGGGGATAGGCTCCTTGCCGAAGGTTTTCGTCATGGCCTGATGGGCGGCCTGATATTCCGGCGTATTAGTCGGCGTGACGCCGGGAGTGCCACCGTGCATCCGGGTGACCTTTACCTTGACGGAGGCCGGAGCGAGGGATTTGAAATACTCCTCGAACTGCTCGTACACTTTTTCCGGCGTTTGATGTGGAACTAAACGCATGGATATTTTGGCGAAAGCCTGAGCGGGCAATACGGTCTTGGTTCCTTCTCCCGTGTAACCTCCCCAGATGCCGTTCACGTCGAGGGAAGGTCGAATGGAAACGCGTTCGATAGTGGTGTAGCCCTTCTCGCCCTGCACCTCTTCGATGCCGAGGTCTTTCTGATAAGTTTCGAGATTGAAAGGTTCCTTGTTCATGGCGTCTCTTTCCTGCTTGCTCACCTTCTGTACGTCGTCGTAAAAGCCGGGGATGGCGATATGGCCGTTGGCATTGATCAACTTGGAAATCATCCCTGCCAGCACGTTGACCGGATTGGCGACGCCGCCGCCATAGACGCCAGAGTGCAGATCGCGGTTGGGGCCGTCCACCTGCACTTCGAGGTAAGCCAGCCCTCGGACTCCTGTCGTGATGCTCGGTATGTCGTTGGCGATGATGGAGGTATCGGAGCACAGGACGACGTCGCAGGCCAATTTTTTCTTATTCTTTTCGACAAAAGGCCGAAAGCTGGGCGAGCCTACTTCTTCCTCTCCTTCCACGCAGAATTTGACGTTGCAGGGCAGGGAGCCGGTTTTCACCATAGCCTCGAAAGCCTTGACGTGCATGTAAGTTTGCCCTTTGTCGTCGCAGGAACCTCTGGCGAAAATGGCGCCTTGGGGATGGACTTTCGTCTTTCTGACTGCCGGCTCGAAGGGCGGAGATTGCCAGAGATCGAGCGGGTCGGGCGGCTGCACGTCGTAGTGCCCGTAAACGAGGACGGTAGGCAATTTTTTATCTATGATTTTTTCTGCATAGACAATCGGGTTGCCTTCGACCGACTTGCTGTCTTTCTTGTAACTCGTGGGGCAGACTTCCACCTTATCGCAGCCTGCGTCGCGCAGACTTTGGGCGACGAACTCAGCGCATCGCTGCACATCAGGTTTGTATTTCGGGTCGGCGCTGATGGATGGAATGCGCAACAACTCGAATAACTCGTCGAGAAAGCGCTGTTTGTTTTGCTGGATGTAATCCTGTGCTTTTTGCATGGCGGGTGTATTATTGCAGCTAATTCTGCCAAAGGGAGAAAGCTCGGATTTCACGCTGAAACAGAATTGCTCATATTTAAAAGAATTTTTGTCTGTTGAACAGACCGACTGCCAAAGATAGGGAAACTGCTAAAAAGGAAAACAAGCGAGGGGTTTCCTTTGGGAATTTTGGTAAAAATTGGCCTGTAGAGAGAGTTTTCCCGCAAAAGAGGAGCGCTGGAATCAGTGGGAATGGATCTTAAATGCTTTGTTGGAAAAGCAACTCATTGAGCCTGGTGGAGTTGAGGGCTATTTCGATGCGGCTATCCTCGGCAAAGCTGATATGGCCGGTTTCTTCTGACACTACAAAGGTCGCGGTGTTAGTGCGCTCGGTGACGCCGAGGGCTGCGCGGTGGCGCAGGCCGGCAGATTCTGGCAAGGCAGGGCTTTCGGAAACGGGAAGGATGCAGCCCGCGGCTAAGATTTTCCCTTTGCCGATGACGACGGCGCCGTCGTGGAGGGGGCTTTCTTTCTGGAAAATGCTGACTATGAGCAAGTGGTTGATTTCGGCGTTGAGGGGGACGCTGACGTGGCTGATGGCTTCGAGGTCTATATTTCTGGAAAATACGATCAGCGCGCCGATTTTTTCCTTGCTCAGATGTAAAAGGGCGATTTTGATTTGCTGGAGGGCGCTCTGCCTGTCCTCGTTAGGCTCCAAGTCTTTGGTCAGGAGGCGACTCAGAAAGTTGGAGCGTCCACGCATGGTGGTATTGCCGAGCAAGAGCAGGAATCGTCGTATCTCCGGCTGGAAAACGACCACAATGAGGATGAAACCGACGCTCACGAACACTCCCAGAATCTGGCTGAGCATTTCCATTTTCAGCGCTTCTACCAAGCGCGAAAACGCATAGATAATGGCCACGCCAATGGAGATATTAAATGCGATGGTCCCTTTTAGCAGCTTATAAATTTGATAGATGAGGTACCCTACGATGGCTATGTCTAAAAAGTCGAGCAGGTTGACGGTGAGGAATCCAATTTTGAAAAGAGAAAACATATTGCCGGAATTTTGAGCGCAAAATGGAATTCATTTGGATATGCAAACAAAAACATTTTCTGGGAACAGGAGCCGACCAGAAAAGCAATTAGGCCTTGTTTTTTAAAAATTTCAAAATTTTCCTTTGAATAAAATCTTGCGATAAGCCATTAGTGTAACTGAGTTACGGGTATTCTACCAAATTTTTAAGAGTACAAAATATTATTATTAGAAATTGTGTTGGTTTGGGCTAACACTTCCAAAGAGGAACATCTATTTTTGACGCCGGACTGAAATGTTCTTTTTCTTTGCAGAAGTTTCCACTGTTCGAAGCTTTGCGCAGCGGCGAGGCAATTCCAAAGTCTTTTTTCAAAAAATGGGTATTCAAAGTGAAATTGCCTCTAATGAAATATTGTTGAATTTCAATTGCGTTTAAATGTTAGGACTGAAGTTGCCAACCGATCCGAGGTGGGTAAACCTTGCGGAGAAGGATTTGGGAGAGATTTTGACGGATCATGCGTATTGCGAGCAAAAAGCCGCCACCTCCTGCATCACCCTAATTCAGGCGTTTCCCGAAAAGTCGGAGATGGTAAAAAAGTTGGCGCCTATCGTGACGGAAGAATGGGGGCATTTCAGAATGGTTTTGTTAGAAATGGAAAAGAGAGACATCAAGCTGGGGCGGCAACGCAAAGACGAGTATGTCAATGAATTGCTTCGGTTTGAAAAGAAAGGAGGAAGCAGGGAAGACCGCCTGTTAGAGAAGTTATTGATTTGCGCCTTGATTGAAGCCAGGAGTTGTGAGCGGTTTCGTTTGTTATCGCTGCACATTGCGGCGGAAGAGCTAAGGGAGTTTTACCACAAGTTTATGGTTTCTGAGGCGGGGCATTACCGATTGTTTCTGGATTTAGCGCGCCTGTATTTTGATGAAGAAAGGGTTCGGCAGCGCTGGCAGGAATACTTAGACTGCGAAGCGGAGATCATGAAAGTTTTGGAGTTGAGGGGAGACAGGATGCACTGAGCAGATTTCTTGAAGGTTTTTTGAAGAGAAAATTTTAAAGACGCCGATGAACTGCTCCACATTGCTTGCAAAAAAAGAGCGGACTGGAAAGGCAGATAATTATTTGTACCTGTTCGGAGAGGAAATGGAACTGTTTACAAGCGTCTCCCGTTCAAAAACTTGCGATCAATCCGAAGCTTTGTCGTAGTTGAACATATTTACATTCTTATTTTGTGGCAACTTTTTTGATTGGTGTGGAGTAGGTTTGTTAAAAGACTCTAAGAAGTTTTCAAACAAGTAATGAATTGCTAATTAGCTTATGTTATCTTATAATCTCAACCATTTACCCTAAACCATAAATTATCCCGATTATGCGTCAACTAAAAATCACCAACAAGATTACGACTCGTGAGAGCCTTGCGCTTGACAAGTACCTCAACGACATTGGCAAAATTGACATGCTGACTACTGAAGAGGAAGCAGATCTGGCCAGAAAAATCCGAGGCGGCGATCACGAGGCGCTGGAGAGGTTGACAAAAGCCAATCTTCGCTTTGTGGTTTCTGTGGCGAAGCAATACCAAAACCAAGGCTTATCCCTAAGCGACCTCATCAATGAAGGCAATGTTGGTCTGATGAAAGCGGGGCGGAGGTTTGATGAAACCAAAGGCTTTAAATTCATCTCTTATGCAGTCTGGTGGATACGCCAGTCCATCCTTCAGGCCATTGTCGAGTACTCCAGGATAGTGAGGCTGCCCCTGAATAAGGTTGGCTCCTACAATAAAATTAATGAGGCTTTCATCGCCTTTGTGCAGGAATTTGAGCGGGAACCTACGGAAGAAGAATTGGCTGAAATCTTAGACATGACACCCAAAGATGTCTCCAATATGATGAAAGGCAGCATTCGTCACGTATCTGTGGACGCTCCTATCGGCGGGGAAGACAGCGATTCGACGATGCTCGACTTGTTGGCTGACGACACAGGCGGTCGCCCCGACGATGCGCTGATAGACCAATCTTTGAAAGAAGAAGTACAGGCCGGACTTTCCATTCTGACGCCTCGCGAGGTGGAAGTGCTCTCCGCCTACTACGGCCTCAATGGACACAAGGCGCTGACGCTAGAAGAAATTGGCGACATGTACGGCCTGACCAGAGAGAGGGTGCGCCAAATCAAGGAAAGAGCCATCCGGCGCCTTCGCAAAGCCTACAATAGAAATGCACTAAAATCCTATCTCGGATAAAAAGCATTCTGATGATTATTAAAAGCTCTGACCTTTAAGTCAGGGCTTTTTTGATGCTTAGTCGAATGCACCTGACACTTTTTGAGCGGACTCATTTCATTTGTGTGAGAAAAGAATGCTTACTTTTACCAAAATTTTTTAATGATGACAGGTGTATCACTCGCTTTTTTTGCCACCATTGCCATAGGCGGAATAGCCGTTTACGTCCTATTGAAAAGCCTGCAAAATTTTAAACCTGGAAGATCTCAGATAC
>CAZXQI010000180.1:0-5039 GCA_964643005.1 uncultured Saprospiraceae bacterium
GTACTACCTCATTTTATTAATCACTGATTATTAACTGGTTGTGATTTTGTCAGCTGTATTTCGGGTGTCCCAGAGCGCAGGTCGGGAGGTTTTTGACAGAAAAGGAATGGATGCCTTCAGGAGGTTCAGAGAAATCCGCTTTCGCGGGAGGGATTCATTTTTAAAAAACCCGTCAAATCATTCCTCTCCTTTTTTAAAGTTTACAACCAGCCGTTTTCTTTGTACCAGGCGATGGTTTCTTCTAAGCCCTCTTCCAAATCGTACCGGGGTTGGAAGTTCAGGTCTTCTCTCAGGGGTTCTATGTCGCATTTCCAGTTTAGGCTTTCAATAATGCGCACTTTTTCGAGATTCAGGGTTGGGTATTTTCCGTCGCCTTTGCCGAGCTGTTCCATAAACCAGGCGATAGCCTTCACGATGGTAACAGGTATGCGAATGCGAAAAGCCCATTTTTGTAAAATGCGCTTTCCCGCTTTACCGAGGTCTTCCTGGGCGTAGTACTTTCCATCGGAGATAAAATAGCTCTGTTCCGTAATGCCCGACATGACGGCGTCAAGCACTACCTTAGTCAGGTCTTTCACATATACAAAAGACAGGTGCTGTCGTCTAAATCCAATCAGCCCCTCTATATGCTTGTTGAGCATTTTGAAAAAAATATAAATTTCTTTTTCGCGAGGGCCGTAAATGCCTGTGGGGCGGAAGGTGATGTACGGGAAGTCGTGTAGTTGTTGCAAGTATTGTTCAGCGGCCAGTTTTGATTTGCCGTAGGTATTGATGGGTTTTGGCTCGTCGTCTTCCGTGAGGAAATCGGAGAGGTCGTCGCTGCGCGCGGGTCCGAATGCGGCTGCGCTGCTTATGAAAATAAACTTCTCCGGCATTACCCCGGCGTCGTAAATGGCCTCCACGAGGTTTTTCAGGTATTCAAAATTCACCCGCCAGTAATCCTCCAGTTTCCGTGCGCTGACCACTCCTGCATTTTGAATGATGTAGTCGAAGCGATGCTTTTTGAGCATGTCCGCCAGGCTCTTCTTATCTTCAAAGTCTAACTCGACGAAGCGAATGCGTTCATCTTTCAAATATTCCCGGCTGCTGGTCTTTCTGATGCCGGCATACACTTCGATGTCGCGGCGGAGAGCTTCCTCCACGAGATGACTGCCTACAAATCCAGATGCGCCGGTAATTAAAATCTTTTCCATATAGTTTTGGCCGACCTGTTGTTCGCCAACCCGACCGGGTTAGCGCCGTTGTGCTCAAAGCGCTTTTTCATACATCCGGTAGCGCTTATAGGGAACCATATTCACGCTTTCCACTCCTCTTTTCATCATGGTGTTGTTATCCAAAATCCAGGATGCCTCTCCTTCGGTATAGCCTTTTTCAAATCCTTTTGAAATGATACGGGCATAGAAAATACCTTCGACACCTATTTTGCGATATTCCTCCAGCACACCTAACAGGATGACTCTCAGCCGTTTTATTTTTTTCTTTTGAAATAATAATTTAAAAATGCCAAAAGGAAGCAGGCGACCTCGCCGCATGGTGCGGGTCAGTACGTTGATGTCCGGAATGGCCAGGGCAAAGCCTATGAGCTTTCCATGATCCTCGGCCAGAAAAGCCAGATCCGGATCGAGCACCATTTTCATGTCTTCCGCCAGGTGGTCAAACTCAGCGTCTGTCGGCGGCACAAAGCCCCAGTTTTTATCCCATGCGCCTTTGTAAACTTCTCTCACCCGATCCACTTCTTCTTTGAATTTTTTCATGTTTATCGTCCGGATGGTGATGCCGCGTTTGCCCAGTCGCTCTTCAATCATACCTGAGAGGCGAACAGATTTCATATTCGCCGTCTCCTTATCGCCGATGTAGGCCAGCAAATCCATCTGCTTTTCGAAGCCGTAGCGCTCCAGGTAGCCGGCATAATAGGGCATGTTATACGCCATCATCACAACGGGGGGGCGGTCGAACCCGTCCACTAATAAACCTGCGACGTCGTTGGTTGTAAAGTTGGCGGGGCCTATCACAAAGTCTAAGCCTTCTTTCTTTATCCAGGAGGTAGCCGCATCTAAGAGAGCTTTGGCTACGTCGTAGTTTTCGATGGTATCAAAAAAGCCGAAGAATCCGGCGTTGGCGTGTGCGAATCTGTTGTATTCATTGTTGCGTATAGCGGCAATACGACCCACGATTTTGCCATTTTGCAAGGCCAGAAACAATTGCGTTTTGGAGTGCTGATAGAAAGGGTTCTTCTTTTCGTTGAAAAGGTCTTTTTGTGCCAGGTAAAGTTCGGGGACGTAGTTGGGGTCGTTCTTATACAACTCATGCGGAAAATTGATGAACTGCTTTTTGTCTCTCCATTCTGTTGCTTTAATGATGTCAATTTTCATTTTGCGGCAGGTATTAAAAAAGCTGATCTAAATCCGGCCATTACTTTGAGTTAAAAAAATATTCAACCCTGGTCAAAATTTGAAAAGCCAACAGTTAATTATTCGTTTAGCTTTTGGCTTGCAAAAGAGGCAGCTCATCTCAGTATCTTTTCCACTCAAAAAATCAGGCGATGTGTTTTTCAAGGATACCGAGCTGCCCTGCAATTTTCGCGATTTTGTTGATAGCCGTATCTATCTGATCAAAAGAGTGTGTGGCCATCAGCGAAAACCTGATGAGAGATTCTTCGGGAGGTACGGCGGGCGTTATGACGGGATTTACAAAGACTCCTTCCTCCTGCAATTGGCGGGTCAGCATAAAAGTCATGTTTACGTCCCGAATATAGATGGGGATGATGGGCGTTTCGGAATGCCCTGTATCGAAGCCCAGTTCATCGAGCATCTGTTTGGCATGTCTGGTATTAGCCCAGAGTTTCTCTATGCGCTCCGGTTCGTTCTGGATAAGTTCCAGGGCGGCAATGACGGCGGCGGTATTGGCAGGGGCGATGCTGGCGCTGAAGATCAGCGACCGGGCATTGTGCTTGAGCCAGTTGGCAATTTCATGGCTGGTGGCGATGAATCCGCCGATAGTGGCTAAGGATTTGGAAAATGTGCCCATGATGAGATCCACGTCGTCGGTAAGGCCGAAGTAATTGCAGGTTCCTTTGCCCAATTCGCCCAGTACGCCGAGGCCGTGGGCGTCGTCCACCATGATATTGGCCTTGTACTTTTTCGAAATCCGAACTATTTCCGGCAGTCTGGCAATATCGCCTTCCATGCTGAACACTCCGTCCGTGACGATGAGCGCCATGTCTTCCGGGCCGCGGTCTTTACCTACGCGCTCCAAAACCGTTTCGAGCGAGGCCATGTCGTTGTGTCTGTATTTGCGGGTGGTGGCGAAGGAAAGCCTTGTGCCATCCACAATGGAAGCGTGGTTGCTCTCGTCGCTGATGATAAAATCTTTCCGCCCTAAGATGGAGGACAGCACGCCTAAGTTGACCTGCATACCCGTTGAAAAGACGATGGCCTCTTCCTTTCC
The DNA here is from genome assembly GCA_964643005.1 of uncultured Saprospiraceae bacterium. Taxonomy (GTDB): domain Bacteria; phylum Bacteroidota; class Bacteroidia; order Chitinophagales; family Saprospiraceae; genus UBA6168. The sequence goes on from CAZXQI010000180.1 coordinate 3,448, forward strand.
TGTGAACTTAGCCAGTTTTTCTTCTAATTCGATATGGAGGTCGAGAGTGCCGTTCAGAAAGCGGGAACCTGCGCAGCCGGAGCCGTATTTGTCAACAGCCTTTTTGGCGGCCTCTTTAAGTTTCGGATGGTTTGTCAGTCCCAGATAGCTGTTGGAACCAAACATGAGAACATCCTTTCCGTTCATCTTGACCACCGTGTCCTGGTCGCTTTCAATGACGCGGAAATAAGGATACACGCCGGCAGCCTTTGCCTCCTGTGGCACCGTGTATCTCTTCATTTTTTCTTGAAGCAGGTTCATGTTTTTTTATGTATTTCGTTGGTGATTTGCAAATGAACAAGTAAAATACGATGCGCACTTCTGTCTCCAATTTGAAATTTATTTAAAATTCAAAAGGCATTAAAGCCGCTCTTTTTAGTTGACAGGCATGCTTTCAGTTTTATTTTATCTGTTCCGCATACCATCCCAACCACTTATCAGCTTTGGTTTTCAGCAGTACCTTTTCATAAAGTACGAGGGTAATCACGGCACAAAGCGCTCCCAGTAATACATCTATAATATAATGGTGGCTGGTGTAAATTGCCGAAAACCAAATTCCGGCTAAAATTACCAAAAACATCCAACTGGCAAGCCGTAATTTCTTTTTCACGCTAAAATAAAGCGAGACCAGTGGATACGCAGCGTGGAGGGAAGGAATAGCTGCAAAAACGTTGGAATTTTTTGCGTACATATCGTGGAAAAGGGAAACGCCCAGCGCCTGGTCAAACCCCGACAGCCCGGCCTCATTTCCAGAAATGCCAAAATTTTGCTGGAACCCGTGCAGCTCCACATACCAGGGAGGCGCCGCCGGATAGGCATAGTACAGAATAAAACCGAGGATATTGGTCAGCAGAAAAGCGAGCGAAAAGTCGAGCAGCATGCGCTTGTCTTTGAAAAACAGCCAGACGGCAAACATCATCGGTACGGGAACCCAGCACAGATAGAACAAGCCCGCCATGACTCCCAACACCGGACTGGTATGCTGTGCCCAGAATTCGTTGGGCGTCACCCTCTCCCCTCCGTATTCAAAGCCAAACAAGGTTTTTTCTAATTCGTAAGGCTCCCGAATGTGTACCGGATTGAATTCAAAATTGGGATAGACCCGCATCGAATCATAAATCACCCAGTAAATAGCGAAAAAAACCAGCGCCATCAGGAGCTTTCTCGAATGATGGCTGATGAAAAACATACCGAAAACTAAGGCCATAAAAATCAAATGGTCGCTCCGAAGCCCTACTGCTAAGCTAACCCATAAAAAATATAGGGCTTCTATTACGAGCACGATGATTGCTCCCCGCTTTGAAAATCGCTCGAATGCCATTTTTCTAAATTAAAGGCTCTATTCCGTTTTGGATAAACTTGTATAAATCAGGGGGAATGGCAATCAGGTTCGCTATTGGGCGCCTCAGGTTTATACAGGTATCTTTCAGCTTGCTACCGTTCCAATTTTATGAAACAGTTTTTTTCAATAAAAAACGGGTGCAAAGGTAGAGAGTCCACCTTCATTTTTTTCTTCTTGTCAAAAGATTGGTCAAAATGTAGAAAATATCGCC
>CAZXQI010000181.1:0-4995 GCA_964643005.1 uncultured Saprospiraceae bacterium
ACGCATATTCGAAGGAACACTCCCTTCCTATCGAACTTTGCCTGCATAGTACCTATGTAGTTACGAAAGTTTTTGCAGTAATAAAATTCCATTCCCGATTTCAAAAGAATTTAAATCGCATTTTCCAGCGAGCCTTATCGCAACCGACCCCTCCCCGACTTCTACATTTTGACGGGGAGGCAGATTCTCTTTTCGCCTTACATATTTTACTTTGCCCCAGTCTTAGAACGGGACATTTCCTATCTTCGCCACCCAAAACAAGGCTATGCAAATCATTTAAAACCTGACCTGATTATGAAAAAACTGACTCTTTCTCTGGCCTTTCTCTTTGTGTTTCGCGTCGCAATCTTTGCAGGAGAAGGTATGTGGATTCCCCTCCTACTGGGCCTACTCAACGAAAAGGAAATGCAGAGCATGGGCATGAAAATGACTGCTGAAGATATTTACAGCGTCAACAAAGGCTCTCTGAAAGACGCCATCGTACACTTCGGTGGAGGTTGTACCGGCGAGATTATTTCTTCCAAAGGTTTGCTGCTCACCAATCACCATTGCGGATTCGGGCAGATACAAAGCCATTCCAGTTTGGAACACAACTATTTGGAGGATGGCTTTTGGGCCAAAACAATGAAAGACGAGTTGCCCAACGAAGGCCTGACCGTCATGTTCATCGCCCGCATTGAGGACGTGACAAAGGCGGCGCTACAGGGCGTTACGGACGACATGGACAAGCGTGCTCGCCAGTCCGCCATTGACAAAAACATAGACGCCATTAAAAAATCAGCCAGTAAAGAAAGCTGGGAAGACGTGATGATTCGCCCTTTCTTTCAGGGAAACCAGTATTTCATGTTCATCACCGTCACCTATCGGGACGTGCGGCTCGTGGGCGCTCCTCCTTCCAGCATCGGCAAGTTTGGCGCTGACACGGATAATTGGGTCTGGCCGCGCCACACCGGCGACTTTTCTCTCTTTCGGGTATATGCAGACAAGAACAACCGCCCCGCCGACTACTCTCCCGACAACCGCCCTCTGCAACCTAAGCACTTCCTGCCCGTCTCTCTCGACGGTGTGGAGGACGGAGATTTCACACTCATCTTCGGATTCCCCGGGCGCACGAACGAGTACCTTCCCTCCTATGCCGTGCAGCAAATTGCGGACGTACTCGATCCGGCAAAGATTGCAGTCCGGGACAAAACGCTCGCTATCTGGGACGCCGCCATGCGCTCCGATGCGGAAGTAAAAATTCAATACGCCAGCAAACAGGCGGGATTAGCCAACGCATGGAAAAAATGGCAGGGCGAAGTGCTCGGCCTCAGGGCTACCAATGCCGTGCAGAAGAAAAAGGATTTTGAAAAAGACTTCATGAAGGCCGTGTCGCTGAATCCTAAGTTCAGCAAATACGCCGACCTGCTGAGCGAATTTGAACAACTGTATCGGGACATCGAGCCGTACTCGTTGACAAAGGATTATTACGACGAAGTCACTTACCGAAACATTGAAGCCTTGTTTTTCGCATCGCAAATAAATCGCCTCCCGGGCTTTCTGGAAAGCCAGGGCGAGGCAGGTTTTGCCAATTTCAGCGGGCGCCTCCAGTCCTTCTTAGAAAGCCGCTACAGGAACTACCGGCCGGAAATTGACCAGAAAGCATGCGCCGCCCTTTTAGAAATGTTGGTCAATAAGATAGACCGCCAGTATTTGCCGGAGGCTCTGTTTACCCGCCTGAATGAGGCCGGCGGCAGTTATGAGGCTCTGGCGAATCAACTGTTCGCCAACTCCTGGGTAACCGATCCGTCAAAGGCTGCGCTAGTTTTGAATTTGGCGCCAGCCGACGCCATTAAAGCCATTGAGAACGACCCGATCTGTAGCCTGACTCAGGCATTCACGGACACTTACAATGAAAAGATTGTGAGCAAATTCAACGAGTACGATGAGCGTATCACCGACCTACAGACGACCTACATGAAGGCGCTGATGGAGGTATTTCCCAATCGCACTTTCTATCCTGACGCCAACAGCACCCTGCGTTGCAGCTACGGGCAGGTGCAGGGATACCAGCCCAGAGACGGCATGCAATATTTTTCAAAAACCTATCTCGACGGGGTCATGGAAAAATACGTGCCCGGCGATTACGAGTTTGACGTACCGGGCAGGCTGAAAGAACTGTACGAGAAAAAAGACTACGGCCAATACGCCGAGAACGGAAAGCTGCCCGTCAACTTCATCGGCTCGAACCACACCACCGGCGGCAACTCCGGCAGCCCGGCGATTGACGCACACGGCAACCTCATCGGCATCAACTTCGACCGCGTATGGGAAGGCACCATGAGCGATTACAACTACGACCTGAGCCTCTGCCGGAATATCATGGTGGACATTCGCTACGTGCTGTTTATCATAGACAAATACGCAGGCGCCAGCCACCTGATCAACGAGATGAAACTCGTGCATCCTAAAGCGCCTGTAAAGGAAGGGAAATCCAAAGGCAGGAGAATAGAAAAAGCGATACAGTATCAGGAGGAGCAGTAGTCAGGCTACTTCCCCTTTCCCTGTAGGAGCACCAGCGCAGTGTAAAACATGATTTTAAAATCCAGCATCAGCGACATGTTTTCGATGTAGAGGATATCGAATTTCAGCCGAGCCAGCATTTCGTCCAGGTTGGAGGCGTAGCCGTATTTCACCTGCCCCCAGGAGGTGATGCCCGGACGGACTTTGAGCAGGTGGCGGTAGTGGGGCGCCTTTTCCATGATTTGCTGAATAAAAAACTGTCGCTCCGGCCGGGGGCCTACCAGCGACATATCGCCTTTCAACACATTCCAGAAGTTGGGCAGTTCGTCTATTCTCCATTTGCGCATCACGGCGCCCCAGGGCGTGCAGCGGGGGTCGTCTTCCTGCGAAAGCTGAGGGCCATACTTTTCCGCATCAATCCACATGGAGCGGAATTTTATCAGGTGGAATGGCTTTCCGTTTAATCCAATTCTCTCCTGCCTGTAGAATACAGGACCGGGGGAAGAAAGCCGCACCCGCAATGCAGCGTAGAGCAGCAGAGGGCTCAGCAGCGCCAGCACAACAGCCGAGACGGTCAGGTCGATCAGGCGCTTGAACAGCCTTTCCCATTTGGGCATCAGTTCCCGCCGCACCTGAAGCAGCACAGCGCCGTACACCTCGTTCATGCGCACGTGGCCGAGCATGATATCGTACATCCCCGGAATAATTTTTACATAAATCCTTTCTCCAAAATCAAACAGGGTATCCATGATTTGTCGGAGTCGTTCGTGTTCCGAAGTTTCGATGGCGATGATGACGTCTTCGATATGATTTTTCCGGATGACGGAGGCAAGCTCGTCCGGGGAGCCGAGGCAGGGTATCTGCATACCGCCGGCTTCGGGATGTTCCACCCCCGCTTTTCCATTGACTTCGATATATCCGACGAAGTTATAACCTAAGCTTTTTTTCCGGGAAGAATGATCCTGATACAGGTCAACAGCCCGCCGATTGCTGCCAATCAACAGGGTGGGAAAGGAAACGACGCCATTTTGCAAACGCAGGTGGGCGCGCGTCAGCAATACCATCCTGGCCAGCGCCGTCAGGCTAAAATGCAAACCGAAGAGTACCGCAAAAGAGGTGTAGTAGGTTTTGTAATCGCTCACAAAATCGTCGAGAATGAGAGTAAAAAACAAAACCAGCACCCCGACAAAGGTCAAAAAGAAAGTCCTCGTCAGGGTAGCTAATCTCGACATGCGATAGACTTCTTTGTATTCGTCAAACAACGAGTAAAAAAGGAACCAGCCGGCAGGAATGATGAAGATGCCGTAAAAGAAGTTCAGATCCTTCAAAGCCGCCCAGCCCAACGGCATCCCCTCTAAACTCTTGCGATACAAAAAGAACAAGCCCCAGGCCAGCATGGCGGCCAGAAAGTCGGTAAAGCGGTAGATGTAGGTGTCTCGACGGCGCATCTTGTTCCGGTGTAATTAAAAAGGTCGGCGGCAATAGCCTTAAAAATGGACGAGCTTAATATTGTCCAAAAAGATTTTGGCCTCATTCAGCGTAAAGTGGTCAACTTCATAGGGAATACCGGAGCGGATAACGAAAGTAAAGCGGTAAGTCGAAGCGGTAGAGAGCAGGTTGGTCATATCAAAATAAATCTTGTTCCACTCGTCTTTTGCCAGAACGACATATTCAAAATTCGGCTCCTCCAAATTCTGATTGTCAATGGCAATGACGCCAAACTCCAATGGCGTCTGGGTTTTGTAGTTTAGCTCCATGAAGTATTTCGCCTGTTTAAAAGGGTCAAATTCAAAAACCCTGCTGGTGCTGGCCACAAAAACGTAGTTGGCGGTATCCAGCTCAATTTTACCGGAATATTCTCCCTCAAAAACGTCTTCCTTCGACCTTTCGAGCGTCGTGTTTGGGTTGTCGTCTCTGTCTGTATCGAATAGGATATCGGGCTTTTCAAAATCTTCGATGAACTCAAACACCGCATCTTTGGTGTAGGCTGTCACCGGCTGGACGACCACATCCTGATTGGGTTGGAAATTGACGTAGGTAGTAAACCGCTCGTAAAATGGATAAATCTGTAGGTAGTAGCTGCTGCCGTTGGCTTTAATAACGGGGTCAATATTGAGTTCCCAGTCCCCTTCTTCCAGTACGGGAATAGTAACGGGTAAAGTAAAATTGCCCAGAGACCTGGACTCCTTGCGCTCGCTATTGAGGAGAAACACCGTAGCGTTGGTAATCTTCTCCGAAACGCTCCCATGCACATCGGAATTAGTGGCCTTCACTTCAAACGGTTCAATCGTCAAATACGCAGGAATGGGTTCGTCTTCCTTGTCGCAGCCTGACAGAAAGAACAAGCCCAACAGCAGAAAAGGAATAAATTTAATCGCCTTCTGAAAGCCTTTAAAAAAAGTCATTTTGATTAGCATAGTAAAAAATTAGTATTCCCGAAAAGGATTAAAACGCCATACTTCCGGAGTTCCCTCTGCTCCTCCCCTCTGTACG
>CAZXQI010000182.1:0-4858 GCA_964643005.1 uncultured Saprospiraceae bacterium
CAAATTTATTTATCTAGTTAAATCAAAGAATAATGTCTGTAAATAAAGAAGTCAAACGCGTCACCGTCCACGTCCTGCAAGCCATGAAAATCAAGGGTGAAAAAATTACCATGCTGACAGGCTACGACTATTCCCTTGCGCGCATACTCGACGAGGCAGGAGTAGAAGCTATTCTCGTCGGCGATTCTGCCTCCAACGTCATGGCCGGGCACGAAACGACGCTGCCCATAACGCTCGACCAGATGATCTACCATGCTTCCTCTGTCGTTCGGGCGGTGAAAAGGGCGCTGGTGGTGGTGGATCTGCCTTTTGGCTCCTATCAGGGAAGCTCCAGGGTGGCATTGGAAAGCGCCATCCGCATCATGAAAGAATCCGGCGCCCACGCCGTAAAGATGGAAGGCGGCGAGGAGATAGCCGACTCGGTGAAGCGAATCCTATCGGCGGGTATTCCAGTCATGGGTCATCTGGGTCTGACGCCGCAGTCCATTTACAAGTTTGGCACTTACCAGGTGCGCGCCAAAGAAGAAGAGGAAGCCAACAAGCTGAGGCAGGATGCAAAACTCCTGGAGGAAATCGGATGCTTCGCCATCGTCTTTGAAAAGATACCGGCAGCACTCACAAAGGAAGTGTCGCAGAGCCTCGCGATACCCACCATCGGCATAGGCGCCGGCATGGACGCCGACGGCCAGGTATTGGTCACTCACGACATGCTTGGCATCACCAAGGATTTCCAACCCCGCTTTTTGCGGCGGTATCTGGAACTCTTCGATCAGATTCAAGGAGCTGTCGTTCAATACTGCGCCGATGTGAAATCCGGCAATTTCCCCAACAAACAAGAGCAGTATTAAAAAAATGATTAGAAAGGATGGAACCGGAGCGGTTCAGAGCATCGTTGTCAAACTTCCTCAGCGCCGGTTAGTTTAGTTTTTTTTTCAAAAAAACCTTTTAGAAAAAATCACCTTTTTACAAACTGATTTGATGCGTCTCAACTTTTGGCCGGCTTGCGCTATCTTACTGCTGGCAATTAATTTTTATTAAGTATTACGCTATTTTTTCATGGAAAATCCTCAGCACGAATCGAACTCAGGTAAGAAGATTAAAAACCTGCTCATCACAGCCTTCTTCTTAGCCGTGGGTGTAGGCTGTTTCCTCGCCTGGAATTTCTTTTTAAAGCCCAACGTTCCTTCTGACCTGGCAAATACTTACGTCAACATTCCCACCGGCTCCACACTGGAGGACGTCGCTCAAATTCTGCTGGACAGCAATCAGATTCGGGACGAGGGCAGTTTTCGGATGATGGCGGAACGCGTGGGTTACAAGGGTAGAGCGGGCAGGTTTAAAATAGAGCCTGGCATGAGCAGCTACCAGTTGGTGCGGCATTTAATGGCTGGCAGACAATCGCCCGTGCGGGTGGTATTGGTCAACGAGCGCCTTCCCGAACAAATCGCCGCCAAAGTAGCTCGCTTTATCGAGCCTGATTCTTTGGAAATCATCGCTTTGCTGAGCGACCAGGTTTATCTCGACAGCATTGGCTACAATCCGCAAACGCTTCTGTCCCTGTTCATTCCAAACACCTACGAATTTTACTGGAATACCTCTCCGCGAAAATTTGTGGAGCGGATGATTAAGGAAAATGAGCTATTCTGGTCGAAGGAGGGTCGGCAGGAGAAAGCCGATTCATTGGAGCTTTCCCGGGATCAGGTTTACACCCTGGCCTCTATTGTGGAGCGGGAGACCAATGCGAATGTAGAAAAGGCTCGCATTGCCGGGGTCTATCTGAACCGGCTCCACATCGGCATGTTGCTACAGGCAGACCCCACGCTGGTTTTCGCATCGCGCGACTGGGAGAGCCGGGAACTTGCCAAATACAAAACGCTCGATACGCCATACAACACTTATATGTATCCGGGTCTGCCCCCTGGGCCTATCAGCATGGCCTCCATCGCCAGCTTAGACGCCGTCCTCAACAGGGAAAAGCACGACTACATCTTCTTCTGCGCGGCAGGCGACGGATCGGGACTGCACAACTTTGCCGTGAACTTTGAGGCGCATAAAGTCAATATCCGCCGCTATAAAGAAAATTTGAAGAAAAGAGGATTGCTATGAATCGGGGCGGGTTCCGCAGAGGGGTTCTATTTCCTGGCTGATTTCGGCGACTTCCTTCTTCCCAATTTTATTCTTCCGCTTATTTAATCCTGGCTAAAAAGGATTCGCCGTCTGTCACCACATCGCCTGGTCTGACCAAAGGCTCGACATTTTCCGGCAAAATAAGTCCCACCTGGCTGCCCATTTTTATGAGACCTATAATCTCTCCGGCGGCTAACTCCTGGCCGGGTTCTACATAATCTTCAATGCGACGGGCGAGCAGGCCGGCTACCTGCACGACTTTGTACCGAAGCCCGTCTTTCGTTTCAAACAACAGGTCGTTGCGTTCATTCTCCAGCCGCAGGCCAAAGCGATTGGTTTTGACGAGCGCATTGTTGAATTTTCCTTCGGTATAAGTTTTACTCAAAAGCCTTCCTGCCATGGGAGCGCGCTGATAATGTACGTTCATCACGTTCATTTCAATGGCGATGAGCCAGCCTTTCATTCCTATGTCCCGGGTCATCACCCGAACGACGCCGTTGTCCTTTTCCCATTCAATCTGGGCGGCATCCCAGGTTTCGACGGCTGCAATGGTTCCATTGGCAGGGCTGATAAATGAAAAACTGTCTGCCGTCGTATGGCGCACAGGCTGTCGGAGAAACCAAAACCGATAAAAGGAAAATAGCGCTATCAGCAGGAGTGCGGTGAAAATCAGGCTGCGCCCAATCCATTTAAACTTGAATTCTTTGCGCATTTGAAAGTGTAGATTTAAGGAAGGTTTGACGCAAAGAAACAGGTATCTCCTCAAAACCGATAATTTGGACAAAAAAAAGCGGCAGTGAGAATGTAAACTCATCTGCCGCGATTTAACCCCAAAAAACCAATTCTTTAACTCCTCTAAAGGAATTGTTTTTTATGTCGCTATCTGGTGGGGGTGAAAAAGTGGGACAAAACTTGTCCCACATAACCCCAAAAAACCAAATGAAAACAATCTCTATTTGTCAGGCCTGAATAACAAGCAAAATTAAAAAGACATTCTCTTTACCTTTGCCTGCTAAATTCGGGTACAATAATACGAATATTCAGAATTTTCCAAAAAAGTAATTTTCTAAACTTTGTGATAAAAATTGGGTAAAAATAATGCGTCTCTCTAAAGCTGAGCAACTACTTAACACCCTGACTATCAAAGAATTGTCACAATTTGAAGACTTTTTAAAGCGTGATAAAAAGAGTCGACTTCTCAAGATGACTCAATGGCTAACTACCGACGTAAAAAGGCGCGGAGATGAAAATTTGCGGCCGGAACTATTTGAATTTCTTTTTGATCAGGCCTACGATAAGAAAAAATCGTACTTGTTGCGCAATGAATTCAGGTTGTTAAAAGAGCAGTTGCATTTATTTTTAGTCGAAACACAGATACAAAAAGAAGTGCGTGAAAACGACCAGATCTTTCGGTTCTATTTGTTGAATGCGCTACGGGAGCGGAACGGCCTGGAATTGGTAAAACAGGAGAACAAAAGTTCGTTTGAAGATTTGCTTACCCGAATCAATTACTTCCTGTCTTTTAGCCTGAACTCCTTAGACATCAACCCCTACATGCAGTTTATCCAAAAAGATGAAGACGTTTTAAAACAGTCCGACGAAATCAACAATGCCAGACTAAAATATCTGTGCGGGTTCTTCATTGTCGGGCAACAGCAATACTTCTTTAACCAGGCCTTTATCGACCATTTTCGCTACCCGTTTTCCATCTATCATACTCAGTACAATTGGGATTTGCCGATGCGGCTAAATCCTGAGGCCGACCGCACAGAATATCTGCTTTTTAAAGCCATTAGCTATTTATTCCCCCTTGACAAACAAGTAACTATGCTGAGGGAATGCCTTGACTTCGGAGCCAGGGAAGTAAAAAAAGGCAGCGACTACTTCCTGGGGGAGATGAAGTACTGCCTGATGGAATTAGCCTCCATTTTCATCAGGAGAAAGGATTTGGGGGTCGTTAGAAAACATTATGAAGACTTACTGGCATTGCCCATCCCACAGGACGATCTCTATCGCCTGGCCACAATACTGAACTTCGCTGGTTTGCTTTTGGACATAGGAGAGCCGCAGACAGCTCTGGACTTACTCAACAAAGAAGAAGTCAATTTCCGCAGTTACCAAAAATATACCCTGCGCCTTAATTACCTGAGAATCACGACATACGCCCTGTTGAAAGATATTGAGGGGATGACCGCCCTGCTGCCCATGAGTTTTTCCGATATAGAACCGGATGACAAGTATTTTTACCGCATGTTTTTCGCTATCAGAGCCTGGCTTTCAGATATGCCTGACGAGGCTGCCAGGGAAATTGACAACCTGTTGAACGTCCTGCAAAAAGGGAAGCAACCGGATTTTGACATCCGTCCTGTAGCACGTATGTTGAGGAGCTTTTTCAGGTCGGCTTCCCTGCCGGTCAAACCCCAATTGCAAAAATTGTGGGAAGAAATGGAGCAGTACAGCCTGGAGACCAGCCCGGAGTACCACAGTTATCTGCCCTTCTTTTGGTTGAAAAAAAAGATGGAGAGCTGTTTTTCAAAATAACAAACAGGCATAATCGCGGAGCCTCCCGATCTAAAGGCGGTATTTTTTAAAAAAAATCCAGGAAGTTGAAAAAATATAAAAAAGCGCATAGATTTGCGCTCCCTTTAACGAAAGGGTAAAAATGGTGCGGTAGCTCAGTTGGTAGAGCAATGGACTGAAAATCCATGTGTCGGCGGTTCAATTCCGCCCC
>CAZXQI010000183.1:0-4846 GCA_964643005.1 uncultured Saprospiraceae bacterium
GAATTACAATCTTATATATGCAACAGACTGATTATCATGTTAAAACAACTCTATTCAGTAGCGACAATCTAAATTTAGCGTCGTCGAAATCCGGGTTGAGCCTGAGCGCATTTTCATAGTCAACTTTCGCCTGCTCTGACTTGCCCTGCATTTCTGAGGCATAGCCCCGATAGAAATATGCTTCCGCAAAAGTCGGCGCATATTTTACGGCCAGGTCAAAGCTTTGATATGCCTGATCTAAAGAGTCCATATCCAAATAAATCAATCCCGCATTAAAATATCCCTCCGCATATTGCGGATCAATCACATTGGTCTTTTTAAATAATTGGATGGCGCCGGATAAGTCGTTTTTCTTATTGGCCAAAAAATAAGCTTTGGCGTGAATGGCTGCAATATTGGCAGAGTCTGCCCGAATGGCGTTGTCGTAATATTTTTCTGCCGCCGGCGCATTCTTCTCTGCCAGCAGGTCGGCCAGTTTAATCCAGGCATCTACTAAGGAAGGGTCGTTTTCTACAGCGGACTGATAGGCGCCAATGGCTTCCTCGTTTTTCCCCATTTCAGAAAATACGTTCCCGAACATAAAGAACATCTCGGAATTCAAGGGACTGATAAGCCGTATTCGCTCCAATGTGAACAAGGCCTCCTGATATTTCTTTAAAATAAACTGAACCTCCGCCAGCTTTAATAAAGTGGGGATTCTCTGGGGGAATATGGCCGCCGCGCGTTCCATCGTGTTTAAGGCGAGGCGAGACCTAAAGTAATCCATGTACATATCCGCCAGCTCATGGAAATATTCCACCTGCGTAGAGTCGAGCTGAATGGCCTTTTCCAAGTCTGCAATTCCCTCGTCGTAATTCTTATTGTCATACCAAAGCACCCCTCGCGTAGCATATAGCGAGGCGCTGTTGGGGTTTTGCTCAATCTGTTTGCTGAGTTGCAGGATTTCAGGCGTACCTTCCACGCCGACCGAGGGAGCGTCCGGTTCCCCCGTTTGTCCGGTATCGTTGTTGCAGGCCGTCAGGCCAAGAAAGAGAGCCAGTCCAATGGCTATAAAAAAGCAGCTTCTTGTATTCATAGCGGCAAATTTATGCAGTTCCCGAAATATTAGGCTTGCGAGCAGGGAAATCAAACTGGAGTTGTGCGAAGGGCGACAATTGTACCAGGGGGCTTGTTTTGCGCAGCTCCGCCTCATGCGGGCAGATAGACCGCCCCTCCAATAGCGTCCCGACTGGCGCCGCTAACGGATGCCATGCAGTTGGGGGCGCCTTCCATGCGCAACATGCCCAGCAAGGCCATCAGGCAGGCTTCTTTAAAACTCACCACTTCCGGTTCGGGGATAATTATTTCGAGCATCGGGTTTTCTGCGGCGATACACTGCATCAGAAAGCTATTGAAAGCCCCTCCGCCCGTGGCCAACATCCGGTATTTCTCTTTGATAAAATGCTCCCGTTCAATTATCTGCTGTAAAGAATTTTTCACCTGAAAGGCTATGTGCCGGCAAAGGCTGTGCAGGCGGTCGGGGACGGAACCCGGCCAGGACAGGCAGAGCTGCGTCATGTTTTTCTGCACCCATTGATTGGAAAGCGACTTTGGATAAGCTTCATTTAGATAAGGTAAAGCATTGAGTTTTGAAAAAAGCTCTTCATCTAAATGGCCGGATGCCGCCAAACTCCCATCCTCGTCGTAATCTCGTCCGACAAGCTTTGCCAGCGCATTGAGCGCCTGATTGGCGCCCGTCAGGTCGAAGGCGATATACGACCGACCGGTATTGCAGGCAAGGTTGGCTATGCCGCCGATATTCAGAAAAAAGTCGTAGCCCGGGAACAGCATTTTATCCGCCATCGGCGCTAAAGGAGCGCCCTGCCCGCCCAGCGCCACGTCGGAGGAACGGAAGTCGCAGACAACGGTACAGCCCGTGACGGCTGACAGAGCCGCGCCATCGCCGATTTGCAGGGTATAGCCATTGGCAGGCTCATGGAAAACGGTGTGGCCGTGCGAGGCAATCAGTCCTGCCCGCCCAGGTTTCAAATTATTTTTATTAAAAAATTGTAACGCCAATTCCCCCATGTAGCGCCCGAATCCGACATGAGCCTCGATTAGTTCTCGCGCTGTGCCGGAGGGGGCTTTTTTTAAAATCTCCTGCCATTCGGCTGAAAAGGGCAAAGTCTCCGCCTTTAGCAATTCCCAGTCTTTCAGAAAAAAGGAGTCCACCTCCCGCACCGCTTCAAAGCGACAGAGCGCAATGTCCAGCCCGTCTAAAGAACTGCCCGACATCAGACCTATGACCCAATATTCTTTTTTCATAAAAATTAACCTGGCGAAATTCCCCTCAGGGTCTTCATTGTATTCAATTTTTACAAATGTGCAATATCTGCAGAGAAGCCTTACGGGATAGGGTTTACTACAGATGATTTACGACGAAGGAGTAAATCTGCCCGAATTTACTTCGACCTGAGCGCAGATTTTAATCTTAATCTAACGGCTACTGAGTTTCAATGAAATCTAAGTAGTTAACAATTTTTTTAAAAAAATAATGAAAGAAGGGAATCCTCAAAACAGCGCTATTCCTCTCCCTCCAACCAGTTTTTGGCGGTGCGATAAACGATGCCTTTAAAAAGAGCTACGGATGCGCCATCCTGATTCTTCACGACGATGCGATAATTTCCGATTTTATTGGACAGGTGTTCTTCCTCGGCGACAGCGGTCAGTACGTCGCCTTCCCTAACGGCGACGGTGTGGGCAATGGAAGTCTCGATGGACACGGCCCTGCGGCCATGCGAATTGGAGGCGAAGGCCAGGGCGCTGTCTGCGAGCGAATAGGTAATGCCGCCGTGAGCTATGCCAAAGCCGTTGGTCATCTCCTTTCTCACCGTCATCCGCAGGACAGATTTCCCTGCATCGTCCTCCATCCGCTCAATACCCAGCCACAGGCTGAAGGGGTCGTTGAGGTACATTTTGTCCACAATCTTTGTGGCGAGTTCTTTTTTTGTCATATCAGTAGAAGTTCTTTTTATCTCTGGCCATTTTGCGCAACAGAGGGCTGCAACGGTAGCGCTCCTCTAAGTATTCGCTGTGGAGGGCGTCCATCCTGTTCACGCAGTTTTCAATGCCCAGTTCATCGGCCCATCGGAGAAGGCCTTTCGGATAATTGACGCCTTTGGTCATGGCCAAATCAATATCGTTGCGGCTGGCAATGTGGAGATAGAGCGCATCTGCCGCCTCATTGATCAGCATGACGAGGATGCGGTTCAGGATTTCTCTTCCGAGTTTTTCATCTTTTATCGGATCGGGTTTGGAGGCGCCTTCAGCATAGTTGTAAAAGCCCCTCCCCGATTTGCGACCCAGCCATCCCGCCTCCGAGAGTCTTTTTTGGGTAAAAGACGGCTTATAGCGGGGGTCGTAGTAGAAGGAACGAAAAACAGTTTCCGTCACGGTGTAATTCACGTCGTTGCCAATGAAGTCCATGAGCGCAAACGGCCCCATCCGAAAGCCGCCCAACTCAGTCATGACCCAGTCAATGGTAGCCGCGTCTGCCATATCCTCTTCCAATATGCGTAGAGCCTCGCCATAAAACGGGCGGGCGATCCTGTTGACGATGAAGCCGGGCGTATCCTTTGCCAGCACAGCGAGCTTACCCCAGCTTTCGATGAGGTTTCTGGCCTGCCGAACAATCGCTGCATCTGTCTGGATGGCGGGCACGATTTCTACTAACTGCATGAGCGGAGCCGGATTGAAAAAATGTATGCCCAATACGCGTTCCGGCCTGGCGCATACGGCAGCTATGGAAGCAATAGACAGCGAAGATGTATTGGTGGCGAGCAGGCAGTCCTGTCCTGCTATGCTTTCCAATTGGGTAAAGACATTTTTCTTCACCTCTATATTTTCAATCACCGCCTCTATAATGAGACCGCATTTTGAAAATGCCTGGAGATCATTTATAAAATAAGTCCTTCCAAAAATGGCCTTAGCCGTCTGATCCTCAAGTTTTCCTTTTGCCGATAGTTTATTGAGGATATGCTGTAAGTTATGTTGCGCCCTATCGAGAGCTGTCGGATTATTATCATAAATCAATACTTCGCACCCTGCTGTCGCAGCCACCTGTGCGATACCTGAACCCATAGAGCCGGAGCCGACTATTCCTATCTTCATCATACGCTTTTTTTTTGAGCGCCAAAAATAGACAGAAATGCCTGCCTGAAAAACTACCCTTACCTTTTAGCCCTACAAACCAGGAGAGGTTCTCAATGCACTTATTTAGCTTAATACAATTTTTTGCAGGAAGTTTCCTATCGGTCTTTGCAGAGTTCAAACTGCTTCAAATGGCTGCCAAATTTCAAAAGAAGCTCAATAGGCGCTTTCCAATAATGCATCATCAGTCTATGCAGGGAATGGGATTCTTCTTCCTCCATGCCCTTACTCCTTTCGATATGCCCGTCGGGCTTTTGAACAATCAGAAGGAGAGTAAATGGTTCTTTTATTAGCATCCTAGTCTTTTGCCAATATCTGTGTAAATTCAGCCATTAAGTCCATTACAACTTAGAGCATGAATGATGACATAAGTTATTAAAATGATTGAGGGTAAAAGGGAATCAGAGGAATAACCAATCCGAAAATCGCACAATCCAGCGGCGGCCTTTCGACAATAGGGCTTCATTTCAATTCATTTAATCTCTAATCCATTAAACATATTGGCTTCTAATAACATCTCTCTACATGAATCGTTATGTTTTTCGATTAGACCTTTTCATTCCACATATATTTATGCTTATGTTTAAAGTATCATTAACAACAAATCGCAAGATTATTTACACAGATATTATCAGATAATTTAAATAGGATTACTACT
>CAZXQI010000184.1:0-4744 GCA_964643005.1 uncultured Saprospiraceae bacterium
ACCCCTCTTCTTTTCAGAGTGGACTTAAATTGGTTTCTTAAGGGACGACTACTTATATCGAGAATACTCTAAATGTTCTCTATAAGATTGACTTGGAGATTTAAAGAAGCCGAAGGTTGTATCTTTGTGAACTTAACTATTTTGAGCGTGTTTCCTGTACCATTACCGGCGATTGGAAAAATCACAGACTTTTCTGGTCGCTTGTCATTTAGTTTTAAAATGCAGAGACAAGTAAAAGCCTATTTACCTACGGATTGGGGAAACTTTCATATCATCGCATACGCCGACTCGCCCGAGGATCTTACACCACACATAGCCCTGGTTCATGAACATTGCGACACTGACAAACCCGTCCTGGTGCGCATTCATTCGGAATGTATGACGGGAGATATTTTTCACTCCCTCCGATGCGACTGCGGCGAGCAATTAGAAAAAGCATTGGAAATGGCCGCCGAACAAAAAGGCGTCGTCATTTACCTCCGACAGGAAGGGAGGGGTATCGGTTTGATTAACAAACTCAAAGCGTATAATCTTCAAGATAAGGGGTTCAATACTGCTAATGCCAATACTCACCTAGGTTTCGAAGTAGATTCACGCCACTATTACTTAGCCGTTGAAATTCTAAAAGATCTGGGCATTCGGCAAATTCACCTGCTGACCAACAATCCGCAAAAAATAGAAGATATCGAACATTCGGAAATCGAGGTTCTCAGCCGGGTTCCTCTATTAGTAGAGCCTCGGAAAGAAAATCGCTCCTACCTGAAAACGAAGCGGGAACTGATGGGACACCTTTTAAATATCTAAGCTGTCCGTGTCCTTTGATTTAATTACCGAGCGCCGTGTTTTTTGATGGGAAAAAAGCGTTGAACTTTTGGAGCCTTACTCAATGAGCGTCGCCATTTTCCAAAATTCTGCAAAGGTCTCTACGCCTTCTGCGATTAGAAAATATTCAAATATCAATCTTCATCCACACGGGGCAGTGGTCGGAATGTACAGCTTCGTTGATTTGGTGGACGTCCAATATTTTCTCTTTCATATTGTCCGTCACTGACTGGTAATCAATCCTCCAGCCTTTATTTTTTGCTCTGGAATTGGCTCGGAAGCTCCACCAGCTATACTCCGTTTTTTCAGGATAAACTTTTCGGAAGGCATCCGTAAATCCGCTGTTAAACCACTTAGTCATCCAGGCACGCTCTTCGGGTAAAAAGCCGGAAGACTTCTGGTTTGTTTTTGGGCTGTGTATGTCGTTTTCAGTGTGGGCAATATTGTAGTCTCCGACGACTATCAATTTAGGTCGCTCTTTTTTCAAGTCTTCAATCCAGTTAAAAAAATCGTCGAGGAATTCGTATTTGAATTCCTGCCGCTCCTCGCCACTCGTGCCGCTGGGAAAATAGCAATTGAGCAAAGTCCAGTCTCCAAAATCAGTGCGCAGAATCCGCCCTTCTCTGTCGTACTTTTCCATTCCGCAGCCTTCAATCACAAGTTCGGGTTCTTTCCTGCTGAATGTTGCGACGCCGCTATACCCTTTTTTTTCTGCTGAATGCCAAAAATGGCGATAGCCAAGCGCCTCGATAGGCGCAAAATCCACCTGATCGGGTTGGGCTTTGGTTTCCTGTAGGCAGAGGATATCGATGGGATTTTTTTCAACCCAGTCGAAGAGATTTTTACTTATGGCCGACCGGATACCATTCACATTATAAGAGACAATTGTAGTAGGCATTTTTTGATTTTTAAAATGCAAACTTAACCTGATTTAGTGCAGATGAGCATATAAACCCCTTTGTGTTCTCTCCACATTCCTTAAATCTCCACCATCAAAACAGTTAAGGAAATCAACCAGCCCAGCCTTCTTTATCAAGGCTTCGGTACTGGATAGCTTCGGCGAGGTGCTCTATTTCAATATTCTGACTTCCGGCGAGGTCGGCGCTGGTGCGCGCAACTTTTAGTATGCGATCATAAGCTCTGGCGGACAGTTTCTGGACTTCCATGGCTCTCTTCAACAACACCGTGCCGGCCTGATTGAGCTGGCAGACTTCTCGCACCATGCGACTTGGCATCTGTGCATTGCAAAAAACACCAGGGAATTCCTTGAAGCGCTCCGTCTGTATTTCTCTGGCTTTGACAACTTCCTCGGCAATTTCTTTGCTGCTCTTTGTCGTCACTTCATACCTCGAAAGTTCTTCGTAGGAAACGGGGGTTACCTCCACGTGTAAATCAATCCGGTCGAGCAAAGGGCCAGAAATTTTACTGAGGTATCGCTTCACGACTCCCGGTCCGCAGACACATTCTTTAGTGGGGTGATTGTAATACCCGCAGGGGCAGGGATTCATTGAAGCTACGAGCATAAAATTGGCGGGATAGTCAATGGTCACCTTAGCTCTGGAAATGGTAACCCGACGCTCTTCCATTGGCTGCCTCATGACTTCCAAAACAGCGCGCTTGAATTCCGGCAATTCATCCAAAAACAAGACGCCATTGTGAGCCAGCGAAATTTCACCCGGCATAGGCACGGAGCCTCCTCCTACTAAGGCAACGTCGCTGATAGTGTGATGCGGAGACCTAAAAGGTCGAATGGCCATCAGCGAAGCATTGGCTGGTAGAATGCCGGCAACAGAGTGAATTTTGGTTGTTTCCAGCGCTTCAAAGAGGGAAAGAGGAGGTAAAATAGTCGGCATACGCCTGGCCAACATGGTTTTTCCCGCTCCAGGCGGCCCTATCAAAATGGCATTGTGTCCGCCTGCCGCCGCTATTTCTAAAGCCCGCTTCACATTTTCCTGGCCTTTCACATCTGAAAAGTCCACCGTAAAGATTTCCTGTGCATTGGCAAACTCTTCTCTGGTGTCCACCTTCACGGGCTTCAGGGTCTCTCTGCCATTGAGAAAATTGACTGCTTCCAGCAGGGTATCTACGCCATAGACTTCTAGGTTGTTGACGATTGCCGCCTCTCGGGCATTTTGTTTTGGTAAAATAATTCCCTTGTATTTTTCTGTTCTCGCCTGGATAGCTATTGGCAGGGCGCCTTTGATAGGGCGCAGACCTCCATCGAGCGACAGTTCTCCCATCATAATATATTTGTCCAATTCCTGGTGGGGAATCTGCTCCGTTGCGGCGAGGATGCCAACGGCGATGGGCAGGTCGTAAGAAGAACCTTCTTTGCGGATATCGGCAGGAGCGAGATTGACAACTAATTTCATCCGCATCATCTGGTAATGGATGCTTTTAATTGCAGATTCTATGCGCTGAAAACCTTCTTTTACCGCACTATCCGGTAAGCCAACCATGAAATACCAGGGTCCGTTTCCACTGGGCTGCCCGCCGGCGTTTACCTCGACTGTGATGGTTTGCGCATCAACGCCGTGAACAGCAGAAGCATAGGTTTTTACTAACATGAAGTCTTCTCATTTATAATTTTAAATATCAGAAAAGTTTTTAAAACCTGAGCAATCGGTTATTTCTTTCGCTCTTTGCTCCAACAAATTCTCCGATCTCAGCCAAAAAGCGTCGGCGGTTCAGGTACTTCATTCTGTAGTTCAGGGGAATTATTCGTTACCGAATTGACGAGCTCGGAGACTCTGTACATATCCAAAATTCCGGCAGGCGGCGTGGTCAAAAAACTGAGAACCTCGTCCAAGTCTTCCACTTCTAACCAGTTTTTCTGATTTTCTATTCCAGATAAAATAACGGGCATTCGATTGTGGAGCGCCGAGATTTCTTCGTTGGCATCCGTAGTAATAATGGAAAATGTTTTCAGTCCATAATCGCCACTGTACCAGATATCCCAGACGCCGGCAAAAACTAACAGTTCCCCATTTTTAGGAAAAATGCGATAGGGTATTCTTCTCGTACCTTCTCGCCTCCACTCATAAAAACTATCTGCTGGAACAAGGCAGCGCTGCTTTCTGATGGGAATGCGAAAAGAAGGTTTGGTTTCAATGTACTCGCGCCTGGCGTTGATGAGCCGCCCAGTGTTCTTCCCGTCATTGGACCAATGCGGCACTAAGCCCCAGGTGATATACTGTAGGCGTTCCGGTTGGTCATTCGTCACCACATAAGCATGTTGGGTAGGAGCAATATTGTAACTCACCTTCAATTCTGTCACTTCGACGAAAGGTAGTTGTTGTTGTAGTTTTTCCCCTGAAGTAGCTAATGAAAAACGACCGCACATTTTAACAGGTATTCTTAATTTACACGATTAGAATTGCAGAAAAACAGTTTGTTCAATTCAGGTTTTTTTTCAGCTCTTTTTAGACTATTCAACGCCATTCCACAACACAGAAGCAGATACTCACAACAAAAAATCACAGGCAAAAACAAATCGTTGAGCAGCCTCGTAAAATCTTATTAACATTCCAAAATCGGAATTTTCATAAAGGTATTAAAATCAGCGATTTGGCCGAATTCAATTTCTACATTAGTTGTGGGGAATGGTGTGAATTTGCCGGAGACTTTTCAACAGCTTTCCAGATGTCACGATTACCTGCTCTTTTTTGAGGTACACATGAAAGCCCTTTTATGTGGAGAGCTAATATTCTTTCTACAGAGAAGACTCAGTTTTAAAGAGGTGGAAAAAAACTTTTTTTCACCAAATCCAGATATTCACAGCTTGTGAAAAAGTTCTTAATTCATTGATTTCAAACTATAGACTCTGTTAGGGAGCTGTTGAGAACATACCCACTTATCAAGGATTTCAGAATTCATAAAATTTTAAAAAAATCTTCTCCACAAACTAACACTTCTAATAATA
>CAZXQI010000185.1:0-4490 GCA_964643005.1 uncultured Saprospiraceae bacterium
ATCAGTCCAGATTCACTTCGGGCTTTTTTCTTTAGATATATCCGCCAGTCTCGTTCAGTACCTTCATGTATTTTTCTAAGCCTTTCTCTAAGTTGGTAAAGGTTGCTTTATAGCCGGCTTTTCTCAGCTTAGAAATATCCGCCAGGGTGAAGGTCTGGTATTGATTTTTTAGAGCCTCTGGGAAGGGGATGTACTCTATGTCGGCGCCTGGGAGAAGAGGCAGGAGGATATCCGCCAGGCTTTGAAAGCAGCGGGCAGTGCCGGTTCCTACATTGTAAATCCCGCTTTGGGGCGCCTCCATGAAGTGCAATACCACTTTGGCTATATCCTCTACGAATATGAAGTCCCGAAAGAATCGCTCGCTCCCCTCGAAGAGTCGGAACTTTTTACCGGCTTTCCACTGCTGGAAGAATTGAAAGGGCAGGGAGGCCATGTTTCCCTTGTGATTTTCCTGATAGCCATAGACATTGAAGTAGCGCAAGCCGAGGATAGGACTTTGGTCTGCATCCTTTTTTAATATCCTTCGCACATATCGGTCGAACAGTAGTTTGGAAAAGGCATAGATATTTAGTGAAAAGTAGTCGTCCCGGCTGTCGTCAAAGCCTTTGATCCCATCGCCATAGACGGCTGCGCTGCCGGCGTAGATGAGAGGAACTTTATGCTCTATGCAGTAGTGGAGCAGTTTTTTGGAGTATTCATAGTTGTTTTCCATCATGTAGCGACCATCGCTCTCCGTGGTGCTGGAGCAGGCGCCCTGGTGGAGGACGAAGTCGGGCTTAGGTAGCCGGGGAAGTTCTTCTAAGAGTTTTTCTTTGGGGATGTAATCAGAAAAACGGCAATTGTTGAGGTTGCGATGCTTGGCGGCCTGGTGCAGGTTGTCAACGAGGATGATATCCTGGAGACCGAGGCGGTTCAGGGCGGAGAGGATATTGCTGCCGATGAAGCCGGCGCCGCCTGTTAGGAGTATCAAGGGCGATCTTGGCGTTTAGTTCCCGCGAATGATTTGCAACGAAGGAGCAAATCATTCCGAATTCCCTTCGGACTTAAATGCGGGTTTTTTGACTACTTCTTTTCATCGTCGTAGTAGCCATAGCCATAGCCGTAGCCATAGCCATAGCCATAGCCATAGCCATAGCCATAGCCTTTGCCGGATTTCAGGCCATTGAATACGATTCCCAGGCCGGGCAATTTTCTGTTTTTGTGGATATCCTCGATGAGCGCCAACTGGCCTTTGCGGGTCAGGCCGAAGCGGATGACGAAGAGGGAACTGTCTATGTATGGTTCCAAAAGGAGGGCGTCCACCACTAAGCCTACCGGCGGGGTATCTATTAGTATAAGCTCAAAATTGTCTTTTAGATAGGCCATCAGCGCCTCCATTCTGCTTCCCATCATCAGTTCCGCAGGATTGGGCGGGGTAGGCCCGGCGGGGATGTAGAATAGATTTTCGTCGAGTTCAGAGGGGCGGACGATTTCCTCCGCCGTCATATCGCCGATGAGGTAGTTGGCGATGCCGTAGTCTTCCGGTTCTTCTGAGAAATAGCGCTTGAGTTTTGGTTTGCGCAGGTCGAGGCCGATGACAACGGTCTTCTTTCCGGCCAATGCGTGGCTCATGCCGAGATTGGCGGTGACAAAGGTCTTGCCTTCCCCACTGACGCCTGAAGTGACTAAGACGACCTGATTGCCTCTATCCCCGGCCATGAACTGGAGATTGGTGCGCAGCAGTCGGAACATCTCGGACACTGAAGAGCGACTGCCTTTGGAGACGACTATGTGTTGCTGGGTTTTTCCCAGGCCTATGCTGCCCAAAACCGGCGCCTGGATGGCCGCCTCGATATCGGCCTTGCTCTTCACTTTGTCGTCCAACATGTCCTTCAGAAAGACGATGAGGGCGGGGATACCCAGGCCGAGTACCAACCCGGCCAAATTGATAATGGGCGCCCTGGGTTCAACTGGAGTTTTACCCGCTCTGGCGCGATCAATCACCCTGGAGTTGGATGGAGTGACGGCCATAGAGAGAGCGGTTTCTTCCCGCTTTTGGAGCAGGAAGAGGTAGAGTTGCTCCTTGATATTTTGCTGGCGATAGATCTCCAGAAACTCCCGCTCGATGCGGGGGACGGCTCCTGTTCGCCCGGCGATCTGGCCGGCCTTTTGTGCGGTCTGATTGCGGGTAAGTTGTAAATTTCTGAGTTCGTCCCGAATGGCGGCGAGTATGTTTTCCCGCATGGAGCGCAGCTGAGCTTCGATGGCGCTGACGGCGGGGTTGTCCGGCGTGGCGGAGCGCAGTAGCCTGTCTTTTTCTATCAACAGGTCGTTGAACTTTCCCAAGAGGTTGGTCACGCCAGGGCTGTTGATGCCGATATTGACGGGCACGTAGTCGAAGCTTTCCGCCTTGCTTTTGAGGTAGTCCTGCACGGAGGAGAGGATATTGAGCTGGATGTCTAAGCGGGCTAATTCCTTTTCGTAGTCGGATTGCTCCGAACTGAGCATGCCGGCGGTGGCCTCTACGGACAGGGGTACCTGGTTGGATTTTTTGAACTGCTCCAATCCCTTTTCCACCTCGCTGAGTTCCCCGGTTAAAAACTTCAGGCGGTCTTCGATGAAGAGCAGGGTGCTGGTGCTGACCCTGTTTTTGTCGTCTATGGCGGTGCGATTATAGACTTCTATAAGTTGGTCGAGAATATCTTCCGCCTTTTTGGGGACGGGATCTATCAGGCTGAGTTCGAGCACGCTGGAAACTTTACCGACATTGGAGATTTGGAGCTTGTTGGCATAGCTCGTAGCGGTGGATTCTGGATCGGTAATGATCAGGCGTAACATGCTGCCCTCCGACCATTTGACGCTGGTATCCTGCGAAAACTGAAAGGCGCCGTACTCATTGCTAAAAGGGATGTCAAATTGTTGCTTTTGGCTGATTTCGCCGGCAGAGAAGCTGAAAAACGGCGCTTGCCCGGCTTTGATTTCTATGTCGGTAACTGGCATTCCTTTGCTCCCTGCTGCGAAACTGTCTAATCGAATGGCGCTGCGATTATACATTTCAGAGTCCATCAGTTTTCCCTCGGCGATGAAACGGATGTTGAGGCCGAGTTCTTCCACCACCTGCTCCATGAGGGTGCGGGATTTGAGTATCTGGATCTCGTTTTCAATCTGTTTGTTGTCGCTGCCGATGCCGAGTTCGATGAGTAGTTTCTCCTCGCTCAGGCCGCCCTGCCCCCCGTCGCTTTTGATGAGCAGGGTAGCGACGGCTTTGTACTTCGGGGTGGTATAGCGCAGATAGAACCAAGCGACTGTCAACCCGGCCAAAAGGAATACTAAATACAACCACCAATAGGGGAGGAGGTATTTGAAAAAGAATCCGCGGAGGTCGAAGGGCTTTTCTTCAAACTGTGATGAATCGTAGCTGTTTTGTGTTGGGTTGGTCAAGGATTTTCTTTTTTGTGATTATTTAGGATGGGTGGGTCGGCCCGAAGGAGCGCGCTTATCGCAGAAATGCGATGAGGACGGCCGTGATGGAGAGGATTCCAGAGATAATCGGCAAAGTCTCGGCGATAGGGTCCCGGACAATGGCGGTCACTTCTTTGGTCGGCTCCACATAGACGATGTCGTTCTGCTGTAAATAGAAATAGGGCGACTGAAAAACTTCCGGCGACTGGACGTTGACGTATCCAAATTCCCTATTGCCATCCTGTTCGCGGATGACTAATATTTTCTCGCGGTTGCTGTAAGGAGTGAGATCTCCCGCCTGTCCGAGAGCCTCTAAAATGGTCATGCGCTCTCCCGGCACGCTGATAGTTTTGGGCGCCTTCACTTCCCCCAGTACGGTGCATCGGAAGTTCATAAAGCGGATCAGAATGACGGGATCTTTTAGAAAAGGGTCTAACTTTTGGGCGATGAGCGCCTTGGCTTCATCTACGCTAAGACCGCCCACGTGCAGTCTGCCCAAGACCGGGAAGTCAATATTTCCTTCCGGATCCACTAAGTAGCCAGTCAAAGAAACATTTTGCTGATTCAGGTTCGTTGTCGTTCTGTTGCTTTCAAAGAGATTAAAAGGCTCTGCCGTCACCTGGTCGAGCGCCCGCACAAGGATATAGAGCACGTCGTCGGTTTGTATTTTGATGCGCAGGGCATTTTCAATTTCGTGGTTTTCCAGAGCTACGAACTCCGGCTGGTTCCTGAAGTATAGCAGTTGCGGATATTTGACGCAACCGATATTGAGCATAAGGAACATGAGCAGCATCAGAACTGCAAGCGTATTTTTTGTCATCGTAGTTTTTGTGTTAAGAAAAAAAGACCTGCTGAAACCCGCCTAAGTCCGAAGTGAATTCGGAATGGCTTTCTACGTCGTCGTAAATCTTCTGCTTCTGATTGACGATATCCGATTTTTGATTTTGGTTTCTTTTGGCTTTGGGAATGGAAAGAGGCTTCTGCTTTTGAATTACGCCCTTTCAGGGCTGCTTATATATGTTATCTCTCTCCACGATGGGTTGCACCCA
>CAZXQI010000186.1:0-4466 GCA_964643005.1 uncultured Saprospiraceae bacterium
ATCTATTTTATTGATAGTCAATGAGATAAGTGCTTTTTAAGGGACGACTATATAACTTAATGTGCGTGGGGCAGTTTTCCCAGGGCCTGATTGCGCAGGCGTTGGAGAAATGGGGAGGCGAAAATGAACCCCTGCAAGAGTTCATTTTCAGAACTCAGCACCTGACTCTTGTCGCCCTGCCAGCCGAGATAGCCGTCGTGGAGGAATGCAATATTGTCGCCGATTTCCATGACGGAGTTCATGTCGTGGGTATTGATAATGGTGGTCATGTTGTGGTCGGTAGTGAGGTCTTTAATCAGGCCGTCGATGAGCAGCGCCGTTTTTGGATCAAGGCCGGAGTTGGGTTCGTCGCAGAAAAGGAATTGGGGTTCCATGACAATAGCTCTGGCAATGCCGACGCGTTTTTGCATACCTCCCGAAATTTCAGAGGGAAATTTATCATTGACGCCCTCAAGGCCTACCCGCTCTAAGCACCAGTTTACCCGATCTTTTCGCTCCGCCATCGTCTTGTTGCTGAACATGTCTAAAGGGAAGCGCACATTTTCTTCCACCGTCATGGAATCGAAAAGGGCGGAGCTTTGGAAGAGCATGCCCACTTTCATGCGCAGTTCTCTGGCCTGCTTTTTATTCAGGGAAAAAAAACTGACCTCATCGTACCAGACGTCTCCGGATGTAGGTGGAATGAGTCCCACCAATATTTTCAACAACACGGTTTTACCCGCGCCGCTTCGACCAATAATGAGGTTGGTCTTTCCGGGAAAAAACTCGACGGAAATGCCTTTGAGCACTTCGTTATCGTCAAATGATTTGAAAATATTTTCTGCTCTAATCATTTAGATTTTCGATTTCGAGTCAGCCGGTCAGCAGAACGGCCAACAGATAGTCTGACAACAGAATCAGAATATTGCTGAATACCACCGCATTGGTGCTGGCCTTACCCAGCTCGATGTTGCCGCCTTTCACAAAGTATCCCTGGTAGCATGGCACCGTTGCCAGAATGAAAGCAAAGACCACGGCTTTGACGTACATCATGGTGATGTTGAAAGGTATGAAGAAAGCGCGCAACCCCCGGTCGTACTCATCGGCAGACAATGCGCCAAAAGGCACCGTAGCCAGATAGCCGCCTCCGATAGCCACATAGGCAGAAATGGTGACGAGTAGAGGAATGACGACAACCGCCGCAATGACTTTCGGTAAAATCAAATAAGAAGCCGTGTTAATCCCCATGATTTCCATGGCGTCTATGTGCTCCTTTTGCCGCATACCGCCCAACTCGGCGGCCATGTTGGAGCCTACCTTGCCCGCCAATACCAGACAGGTAATCGTCGGCGCCGATTCGATGATTGCCAGGTCTCTGACGATATAGCCGATATACCAGCGGGGCACCAGCGTTCCATCTAACTGGTAGGAAAACTGCACGGCGGCCACCGCTCCCATAAACACGGAAATCAGAGCCACGATGACGAGGGAACCAATGCCGATGCTCTCCATCTGGCGCAGGGTTTCCTTCCAGTACATGGACAGATTTTCAGGCCGGGAAAGGGTCTGCCGCAGCAACAGCAGGTAGCGACCAAAGTGATATAAGAAGTTGAAATTCATTATTTATACTCAGGATAACCCGTTCAAAACTTAGCGCCGGCGCAGTGCGCATAATTTTAAAGGGGGCAAAATTAGCGTAATTTTAAAAGATTGCGCTTCTATCGTTTTCTCTCAACTTTGCAGGCGGATAAATGAAGGATAAATTTTGGAAGACGGCTATATCAAATTCAAAACGGTCTGGGAAAAAAAAGACCTGCCCGATCTGCCACAGCTTGCCGTATTGCAGTTTTGGCGACAGGATATGTATCGGCTGGGTCTGATTGGAGCCTACGACGATGAAGTGGGATTTGGCAATATAAGTTGCAGATTGGACGCACGCGGAAGCTTCCTGATTACCGGCTCGGCTACGGGCAAAATTCCCAAGTTGGGAAGCGGACATTTCACGGTGGTCGCCGATTTTGACCTGAAGAAAAATACGGTGTGGTGCGAAGGGCCGATATGCGCCTCTTCAGAGTCTATGAGCCATGCCGTCGTCTATCAGAATTGCCCGACGGTGGGCGGAGTCATTCATGCGCATCAGCCTGTTCTCTGGAACTTCCTGCTCAAGGCCCTGCCCGGCACGAGCGAGAGCGCAGAATACGGCAGCCCCGAAATGGCGCAGTCCATCATCGATCTTTTGGAAAATTCCAATTTGAGGCAGGAAAAAATATTTGCCATGCAGGGTCACCCCGAGGGAGTCTTTTCTTTTGGAAAAAATTTAGAGGAAGCGGCTGATATTTTAAAAAAATGGATGGCAAAAGCAGGCCTGCTCTTTACCTAAGCAGTGAGCGGTATTTTTTTTGAAAAAAAAGAACTAGAATACCTTAGAAATCATCGAAATGGCAATACTTTTGAAACATTATTTTTAAAGATAATGTGGCAGGAAGGACAAGGGGAAAGAAGGACTATCAAATCTGACTTCATACATTTTCCAAATATTCTCAAAACCGACATCCCAAAAATGGTTTTTCTCTGGAAATCGGTTTTTGTCTCTCTCAATTTAAGCAGAGTATCGCCAATGTTTTCCCCCTGTGTGCTGCTACCTGAAATTTGGTTTGCAGCACACGTCCAGGGCTTTTAGCGAATTTTAATCCACACACTATTAAACTCTTCCAACCCCGGACCTCGCATTAATTATACACAGTGGCAGCCAGACTCATCGGGTTGCCGTTTTTTTTTATTCCTCCTCAGGGTTCATCGTACTCCAGAGCAGGTCTTTCAATTCTTCGAGACCTGTTTCCGCTACCGCTGAAATGAAGGCTGTCGGAACGTCTCCCTTCAGCTCCTGTCTGAGCATTTCGATGATTTCATCGTCTATTAAATCGCATTTTGTAACAGCAATCACGCGCTGTTTATCCAACAATTCGGGATTGTACTGCCGAAGTTCATTCAACAGAATTTCGTATTCCTTTTGAATGTCTTCAGCGGTGCAGGGAATTACAAACAACAACGCCGCATTGCGCTCGATGTGGCGCAGGAAGCGCAGTCCCAGCCCCTTTCCCTTGTGAGCGTCTTCAATTATGCCGGGAATATCGGCGATTACGAAAGACCTGCCCTCTCGGTATCGCACCATGCCGAGCTGGGGGACGAGCGTCGTGAAGGCATAGTCGGCGATTTTGGGCTTAGCTGCCGAAAGAGCAGAGACCAGTGTTGACTTACCCGCATTGGGGAAGCCCACCAGACCGACGTCGGCCAATACTTTGAGTTCTAAGATTTTCCATTCCTCTTTTCCCGGCTCGCCTGGCTGGGCATATTCCGGCGCCTGGTTCACGGCAGTTTTGAAATGGTTATTGCCGAGACCGCCCCTGCCCCCGGCGGTGAGGATTTTTTCTTCGCCGTGTTCGGTTATTTCAAATTGGAATTCCCCCGTTTCGGCGTCTTTGGCTACGGTTCCGAGCGGTATATCGAGGATGATGTCCTTCCCATTGGCGCCTGTTGAAGTGCTGTGACCGCCGGGATTCCCGTTCGTGGCGATGACATGCTTGCGGTATTTGAGGTGGAGCAGGGTCCAGGTATTGCGGTTCCCTCTCAGGATGATGTGACCGCCCCGCCCGCCGTCGCCGCCATCAGGACCGCCGCGGGGATTGAAGCGATCTCTGAAAAAATGAGCGCTCCCCGCTCCCCCGGCGCCGGAGCGACAGCAAATTTTTACATAATCAACAAAGTTCTGTTCTGCCATTTGAGTCGTAATTCTGGTCGGTAACTTCTTTCGGCTGCAAAGTAACCTGATTTGTGCGCCAGTTCCCAAATTGCGGAAAAGACTCAAAGTAGAAAAAACGGAAACTCTTCCTGAAGGAACGGCCTCCCCCGGATTATTTCCAACAGGTTCTCTCCACAAATCCGTTTTCTTCAAATTTTTCAAAACAGAAATTCTACCAACCCCTTCCGAGTCCCAACCGCCTGAAAACCCACCAGATTGAAAACCCTCAGAGTAAGGGAAAACGCTTTCTTTCGCCTTTAAAAATTGCGAAAACGTCTTTTTGAAAAAGATTTTGCGGAAAATGCTTTTTTCTCAGAAATTATTTTTTGATTACAAAAAAAATACTACCTTGGCAAAATCTTTAACTCCTTAATTTTTCAATTATGCAAGAAAAGATTAACACCGCAACACCGCAACACCGCAACACTAACTTTCCTGCCCGCCTCGGACGATTCCAAACACTCGTAACTCTGGGAA
This sequence comes from uncultured Saprospiraceae bacterium, assembly GCA_964643005.1. Taxonomy (GTDB): domain Bacteria; phylum Bacteroidota; class Bacteroidia; order Chitinophagales; family Saprospiraceae; genus UBA6168. The sequence continues at coordinate 4,256 of CAZXQI010000186.1, forward strand.
TAATGCTGACGGCAATGATACTACCGAAACTCCAACCATGCGCAGAGGCCATGAATTTTGACCGCGAACAGTTGTTCTGCCTCTACTCTGCGACGCATGGCAATGACTCTGGGTTGAACTGGCTGGGAGGCGTAACGCCCGACAGCGCGGCTATCGCCGATATTCGTCAAATTGCCCAGTCCTGCATACGCCACGGCGGGCGGGCTGTACT
>CAZXQI010000187.1:0-4441 GCA_964643005.1 uncultured Saprospiraceae bacterium
AATTACTGTATGAGTTCTTCACCAGACACCGGATTGCTCGGCATTGGGTCGAGAGTTAAGCACCCGGCCTTTGGCGACGGGGCGATTATTCGCCTGCACCAGGCTGCCTACGAATGTTCCTTCATGCTCTACGGCATCAAAATGGTCGGCAAAGATTACGACAAATGGCAGGTAGTGGAAGCTATCCCCGCCAATGAAGCCACCTCTTTTTCTGACGCCGAAAAATCGCTGATGAAAATCCTCCGTTTTTGGTCGGACATCAGCGAGGTCGTTGACTTAGGCGACAAATGGAAAGGCGGCGTCCTGATTTTTCAGCCGGAGGATAAGGATCTGAAACCCAAAGAAATTCCCGTCGAAACTTTTTTTCACAAAATAGTCATGGTGAGGGATCGCCTGAGGGTCATGGAGCAGCGCATCAATGCGAGTAACAAACTCAGCGACGAGGAAAAAGTGGATCTGCAACAATACATCACGCGCATCTACGGCAGCCTTACCACCTTTAATATCCTGTTTAAAAATAAGGAAGACTATTTTGTCGGAGAAAAGAGCTGATTTTTAACTCGAAAAGAAAGTCTAAGCGAAGCGGCGCAATGCTTATGCCGCCTCGCTTAGTTCGATTTTATTTTCCCAGCCATTCTTCAACGAACTGCTCCAGCGCTGCGCCGTGCAGGTTTTTGGCGATAATTTTACCCTGATCGTCGAGGACAAAATTGGCGGGGATGGTGCTGATGCGCAGCGACTCCATCCAGGGCGAGTCGTCTCCTTCTAAATGCGAGGCGTTGACCCAGCGGGCTACGCCGTCTTTTTCAATGGCCTTCTCCCAGGCGCTGCGATTGCCTTCCAAAGCATAGCCGATGATTTGAAAGCCCTGGTCGTGAAACTTCTCCCACAGCGGAACCAGCACCTGGCGATTTTCCCGCCGACAGGCTGCGCACCAGGAGGCCCAAAAGTCCACGATGGTCAGGCGCCCGCCTAGTTGGGCTTTCAAAGTAGTCGTCTTCCCTGAAAATAAGGGCAGGTCGGTATCCGGCAGCAAATCGCCTTTCATGATGGCCAATTGGGCGGGGTCGGTTTTTTCGCAAAGCTGGGCTACCCAGGGGTGATCGGGATAGGCGGCTTTCCATTTTTCACACTGGGAAAAAAGAAACTCCGGTATGCGCTCGTAATCCTTCTCCGGACTGACCCAGCGGAAAGCGACCATGCCCTGAAGCAGCTCGTCCACAGTAGCGGCATAATCCATGCACACCTGCTGGTACTTGAGCCAGGCGGCGTCCCTTTCCATCAGCAAGGAGGCGTCCTCTTCCTGTCCGAACTCTTTCTGAAAAATCTGGAAAGCCCGCAATCGGTCGTCTCTCAATTTCAGCAAACTCTCGTTTTCAGGGCCTGGGTTTTTTATGGAAAAGCTGCGCTGGAATTGCGCTGCCTCGGCGCTCAGTTGCAACATATCCCCATTTTTCCAAAGAAAAGGGAAGTAGTTGTCCGTCTCCGGATTGTCGTTGAGCAGCCGATTGGGAAAGCGCTCTCCCTTTTTCTGGACGGCTAATTCAAACAGCGTCGCCTGTGCAGCATCTGGCATTTTTTTAAATGTAAAACTCCCATCGCTCTGCACGGCAGCCGAATCGAGTATCAGCCCCGTAAAACTTCCGGCGATTTCGTCTAAGCTGCGCGGCTGAATCAGATAGACCATGTCCGCCCAGGGACTGTCCGCCGGCTGCTGTAGCGTTCCCTGAATGGGCGAATCGGTGGAACAACTTAGCCAGTTGAAAAAAGTGAGCAGAAAAAAGAAAGGATACATGCGTTTCATTGTCATAAATATTTGAGATGCAAAGGTAAAGTGCATGGATGGAGATTTTGTTCAAAAGAGAGAGCGGCTTGGGTGGTGGATGGTGGATGGTTAATGATTAATGATGGATAGTTGATGATGAATGGTTGATGATGAGTGGTTGATGATGAGTGATGAATTTGTGGGGGTAGTTTTAGAAAAGTCTATGCTCAGGTTCAAAGTGAATTTGGATTGGCTTTCTTTTTTGCCAAAAACCATCTGGGGAAACCGCCCACGAGAAGATTGAATTGGCCATGTCTTACCAAAAAAAGGCGCCCCAAGGTGTGACATGGGGCGGCCTTTTTATACTTCCATATATTCTTTTTTAAAAATTAAAATCTAATCGGAGGGTCACATTCCGGGGCGCTTCCAATTGGGCGGGGCGGGTAGAGTACTCCCGATTGAGGAGGTTGTTGACGATGGCGGTAGCCTTGACCTGGTCAGTGAAGCGGAAGGCCGAGCGGAGGCTCCAGACGAGGTCGCCGGAATCGTGAGCTGCGCGCCATTCCTGTAGGCCGATTCCTTTTGGGGGCTTCATGAGCGGAGTTTCAAAGGCGGCGTCTATATTTTCCATAAAACTATTGTATAGGGCGGCAAAGCCGAAGGTGAATTTCTTCTTGGTCATTTCCACGTCTAATTTGGCGGTTTTGGTGTAGCGGTATTTCAGAATGTTACGGCAGAGCTTCTTCTCGGGGTCGCCGGGCTGGCTGCATACGGAGGAGCCTTGCGCACTGGCTCTGCCGCGAGAACCTTCGGGCAGATCCAGACCGAATTCCTTGAACCTGGGGTTGATATAGGTGACGCCCGTCATCACGGTGGTTTCCCAGCCTAAGATATTTCCTTTCCCATTTAGGCTGACTTCAACTCCCTGGATTTGAGTGTCGCCGACATTTTGGGACTGGAAGGCTAAGGACTTAGAGACGAAGGCAAACTCCATCATGTCGGAGTATTCGGAGACGAAGCCCGCCACATCGAGGAAGCCCATGAAATTGTCGAACTTAAAACCCTGCCGAAGGCCCAGCTCTGCCGTCCATCCCGTTTCCGATTCGAGCTTGAAATTGGGAAGAATGGGCACCCCGCCGAAGCGGGTGTAGATGAATTTTTCGGCGATGGTTGGGAAGCGATAACCCTGCCCCCAGGAGGCTCTGAGGAAAGTGCCGGCGCCTAATTTGTAGCTGGCGCCAACCCGCAAGACCGGCCTGGCCTCTCTAATCTCGCCGCCTGGTATAGTGTCCTGCAAAAACACGACGCCTTTCTCGTAGTAGGTTACTTCTTCGGGCGTCAGCACGGTATTGTCTTCATAGCGGAAACCGGCGGAGATGCTGAGACGGTCAAAAAATTTCTTTTCTAACTGAAGGTATCCGGCCAGGTTGCGGGAGGTAAAAGTCGTGTCGCCGTAGAGCGGCGCTCTAACTCTGGTGCCCAGATAGACGAAGCCGGTGGTGGCCACGATGTTGAGTTTCCTCATCTTCCGCTGAAACTGGTACTCTCCGTAGTACACTTCCGAAATATTGGACTGGTCGGCCTCCAAAGTTCCCGTCTGATTGTCCACGCTGAAAATCCGCCCCATGACTTTGTGCCGGTTGTTGGCCGGGTCGAACCAGGTGAGATAGGGATCCACGTTGTAGCGCAGATTCTCGGAATGTGATACTGCCGCCCCTGGTCGGTAGAGATTGTCGAAGCCATCCCAGAAGAAGAAGGAGCTTCCCTTGTTTTTGTTGAGGTTGGTATTGACGCCCACGGACAGGCGGTCGGTAATGCGATAGCGCGTATTCAGGTTGATGCGGCCCCTGCTGGTGAAGGTGCTGTCGAGATAACTGTCGGTGTGATAGTAATTGCCGCCCAACACGATGTCGAGTTTGCCGATTTTCCGACGGTGCGAGGCGCCGACCCCTGTGGCGTAAGGTTGTTTATCCCACCATTTCAATTTCTCATTTTTTGGATTCATATAAAGGGTGTAGAAGGGGGAAATGGTCGTTTCGGGTTTGGACTTGGCGTAGGCGGTGCGCACGTTGATGATGCCGTTTAGCGCAGAGGAGCCGTAGAGCGCGGAAGAGGCGCCCTTCACCACCTCTACTTGCTCAATGTTTTCCAATGGCACGTCCTCCCACTGTGGAAAGCCTGCGTCCGCCTGATAGATGGGGATGTCGTCAACCAGCAACAGCACCCTGCTACCCGCTCCATAGGAGAATCCCGATCCGCCGCGAATATTGGCCTGGTCGCCGATCATGTTCACGCCGGGCACCTTGTCGAGCAGTCCGCTGAGGGTAATCTGGTTGGTGCTTTGAATCAGACTGGGTTTGAGCACGTCTAAGGAGACGGTCACTTCGCCGAGGGCCACTTCGTGTTTGCCGCTGGTGACGGTAGCTGTCTGGAGGATGTTCAAACTTTCCTCCAGGGCGATTTCAATCGTTTTAGTTTCGCCAGGCGCCAGGCTTACGCTTTCTTTTTTGGTGTCGTAGCCCACGTAGCTGATAACTAATTCATAGCTCCCCGGATCCAGACTCATGGTAAATCCGCCGTCGAGGTCGGTAGTTTCTCCTTCGTCGCCTGCCTGAATGGTGGCCGAGATGAGGGGCGTTTTGGTTTTAGCCTCGAGGATTTTGCCGGTAAGAGTGG
>CAZXQI010000188.1:0-4427 GCA_964643005.1 uncultured Saprospiraceae bacterium
CAAAACCAGTAAGCATCCACGTTAAAGGCAATCGATTGAAGAAACAAAAACGGGAAAACAATAAGTTGAATTTAACACAGGACATCTAAAACTATCGCCATGAACGGTATTGCCAAAAAGCTGACGCTGACAATCAGTATTATTGCAGTGTTTTCTCTTGCCCTATTAAGCACCCATCAAAATGGTGTCATTACCGACCTCAGAAAAAACCTTTCTAAGGTAGAAAAAAAGCAAAAACTAACAGAACAGGCATTAGACCAGGAAATGGAGCGCACTGAATCTCTGCGAAAAGAATTGGCTGTCTATAGAGATAGCATTGAAGCGTTTCACTTAGAAATTACAAATTTGGAAAAGGTAATTGCAGAGCAAAAGGCTACTGTAAAAAAATTGAATGCCAACATCCAAAAGCAGGATCAAAAAGTAAAGAAGTTAACTGAGCAAATTAATCAACTCAGCCAGGAAAAGCGGAAAAATGAAGTAAAAATTAAGGCGCTTAGTCAGGAACGAGATAGTGTTTTGAAGAAAATGGAAGAGGCGGATCGTGAAAGAATACAGATTATAGAAGAAAAACGCGACACTGAAGAGCGGAAAGACAAACAAGATAACCAGCTTCAAGCTATAGAGCATCGAAAAGAAGAGGCTCAACGAAATCTGAAGGAACAACAAGTGTCGGCTCCCGAATTCACAGTCAACCAAGCGCTTGAGTCTCCTTCGGTAAAGGTTGCGCCGACTATACCTGAAAATCTGGAAACTACTAAAATTAAATCGTCTCAACAGATAAATAGTATCGTCAATGAGACTTCGGTGCAGTATTCCAGTATTACCCTAAAAAGCCGGGAAAACAGTGGCAGCCTCAGGAAAATTAGAGGAAACGATAATACCTGGCGCTACACGTACATTGACTTTGATCTGATAAATTCTGAGAAGGAAATGATTATTGGCGAGACCTTCCTCATTCAGATTATTGATTTGGATGGGAATTGGGTGGTGCCGATGAACGAAAGTAACCCCTTGTATCCGGATAGCGAACTGGGCGCACACGGGCTTAGATTTAAATATGAGGGCAAGCCTGTTTCATTGCGGTACTTTAATACCCAAAAGAAGGATGGCAATAACTACGGAATACGCATTCTTTACCCCAGAGATAATTATTTGCTTCCACTGGAACGAAGTAGCAGGAAGATAGTAGAAAATGGCCAGGTGGTACGCTAAAACCAAATTAATTAGGAAAGCCTTTATCTCAATAGAAGTTGTTTTGGGCAGTGGCTCTTTTGTGGGCTGCTGCCTTTTTTTAATTTATACCCACCATAAAGGTCGCTTTGGAAAAAAGAGGCGGAGAAAGCTAAAACCCTTTTTGGAAACTAAAGGCTTCGCCTAATTTTGCTTTTGAAGGATGAGTCCCTTATCTGCAAAATTTAAAAGAAACAACATGCTGCAAACATTCAATACAAGAAACGAACACATTAAAATTTGGATAAAAGATCGCCTCTATCCCCGCCATGAAGCCCGGATCTCTGTTTTTGACAGTGTCGTGCAGGGTGGGGATGCGGTATGGGAGGGAATTCGCGTGTACGACGGACGCATCTTTTGCTTTGACCGCCACCTCGAAAGACTGCAAAACTCGGCGCATGCCCTCGCCTTCCGGAATGCGCCTTCCAATGAACAAATCAGGGATGCCGTTTTTAAAACCCTGGAGGCCAACGGGATGAGAGACCACACCCACATTCGCCTGACGCTCACGAGGGGAGAAAAGATTACCTCCGGGATGGATCCCCGCCTGAACCAAAGCGGTTGCACCCTTATCGTCCTGGCAGAGTGGAAAGAACCGGTTTATCCACCGGAAATCAAGCTGATTACCTCCTCTATCCGTCGGAACAATCCCATGTTCCTCGATTCTAAAATTCACCACAATAATTTGCTGAACAACATCCTGGCAAAGATTGAAGCCAATAACGCCGGAGCGGACGAAGCGGTCATGCTCGACCTCAACGGGTTCGTTTCAGAAGCCAATAGCGTCAATCTCTTTTTTATAAAAAATGGAAAAGTATTCACTCCTCATGCCGATAGCTGCCTGCCCGGGATTACCAGAGGGCTGGTAATAGACATTTGCAGAGAACATGGCCTGTCAGTTTTTGAAAAAAATTGTTCGCTCACAGAGTTTTACACGGCGGACGAGGTTTTCTCTACCGGCTCAATGGGAGAATTGACGAGGGTCGTTGAAATTGACGGCAGGGCGATTCTCGACAAATCCCAACTCGGAATTTTACGAAAGATACAGGGTCATTTTAGAAAACAGACCGAAGAGCAGGGTACGCCCCTTCCATTCTAAGGGCAGTTATACGGCAATAAGTTTTTGAAATAAAGACCTGCCCTGCTGTTAGGGAATCTTATTCTCCTTTGAATACCGGTTTTCTTTTTTCCAAAAAGGCGGCTACTCCTTCCTTATAATCATAGGTATTCCCGGCCTCCACCTGATATTTATCCTCGGCGGCCAGTTGTTCCTGTAGGCTGTTGGTCAGAGAGAGCTGGAGGAGTCGCTTGGTCAGCATTAAACCTTTGGTCGGCATTTGGGCAAGTTTCTTTGCAATGGCCAGCGCCTCTTCCTCAAAGCCTTCGTCGGGCAGAACCTTATAAATCATGCCGAGGGACTCCGCCTCCGCAGCAGAAACCTTTTCTCCGAGCATCATCAGAGCCGCCGCCTTCTGCCAGCCAATCAAACGAGGGAGGAAAAATGTCCCTCCACTGTCCGGAATCAGCCCGATTTTACTGAAAGCCTGTATGAAGCCGGCAGAATTTGCGGCCAATACAATGTCACATGCCAGTGCAATGTTGGCTCCGGCTCCCGCCGCCACTCCATTTACGCCGCAGACGATGGGCTTTTCGATGCTTCTGAGCCGCGCGATGATGGGATTGTAATGCTCGCTGAGGATTGTTTTGAAACCCGGCACATCCGGCCCGCTGACTTCCTGCAAATCCTGCCCGGCACAAAAAGCCTTCCCCGTACCCGTCAAAAAGATAGCCCGAACTTCCCGATTGCCCGCACAGTCATCCAGCGCTTTTTGCACTTCTAAGGCCATTTCACGGTTAAAAGAGTTGAAAACTTTTGGCCGGTTGAGCCGAATGATGCCGGTTTGGTCGGAAATTTCAAATGAGATACTTTGCATGCTCAGAATATTTGTTGGACGGCGAAGGTACTATAATGGCTGAAAATCGCCGCTGTGGGAAATAGAGAAGATTGTTGATGAAGCGGCTTCTTGTGTTTTTGAACTTTCTCAATATTTATTATTGCAGATTTCCAATTCCGCTAAAATAAAAAATTTAACAGCTCAATTATACTTTATGAATGTTTGTAGAGGTTTTGTTTTCTTAACGTGTGTTAATTGTTAAATTTATTTGAATAGTCACAGATAGTCGCAATCGTCTGTTGATACCGGATTGTTTGAAAATTACCTTTGTTTCCGTTAAACATAAACATCGGTCTCAGGCACTTAAAACTAATCATGATGAACATCTCGCGTTTCCTTGTAACAGCCCCCCTTTTTCTCATTAGCATTTTCGCTTTTGCACAGGAGGAGGAATATGGAAACATCCTCAACTTCGAGCTGGCGTCAATGCCTGAAAATGCAGGCTGGGGCGTCTTTCTCAGCCTGGAGAAAGAAACCTGCCTCAGTGAGAAGATTTTCACCGGCAGCGGTCAGGTAACTTTGGTGGCGCCAGTGCATTTTGTCTTTACTGAACTGACCAATTGCGCCGGAACCTGGATGCAGAACGCACGAGTGGACAGCCCGGCAGAAGCGCCGGACAAGGCTTATATCTCTTTCGGCTTTGTGGCGGACGAGCCTAAGATAGAACTCCATCAGGGTCAAAAGACCCTCCTATTTACTATAGCTGTAGAAGGCGATTTCTCATCGGAGATTGCCCTGATTGACAATGAAAACGACCCTTTTTTGCCCCCGAACTCCTTGGGCTCTAACCCGGGAAACGAAATAGGGATGATTGGCTTGGACTGGGATGAGGTGCGAATTTTCCGCCTTGCCGCCAATGCCGATATGACTCGCAGCCCGGAGAACGACGCTAACCGCCAGCCGCTTTTTACAGGTGAAAAGACAAGCGGCTTCGCCGGAAACAAACCAAACAATTCGGGGAATTGCAGATTCTGACCTGAGATTTTCCCCTCAGGAACTAACAATACACTTTATTATTTTTAAAAAAACTGCCGGATAAGTTCCCCAGATCGGTTCTTCTTAAATCTGGGGTAGGAGAGGGCGACGCTTACGGCGGTCAAACTGAAGTTCTGGCGCAATTTCGTTGAGCAGATTAACCTGAATGGAAGCGCGCTGAATTACCACCTTTACCCAAATAGTCAAAAAGCTAAGTAGTCGTCCCTTAAGAAACCAATTTAAGTCCACTCTGAAAAGAAGAGGGGT
>CAZXQI010000189.1:0-4326 GCA_964643005.1 uncultured Saprospiraceae bacterium
TCATCTTGGAAATACCCGCCACAAAGGGGACAAAGGTGCGGAACACCGGAAGGAAGCGACTCAGTATGACGGCCTTCTGGCCGTGTTTTTCAAAAAACTCATGGGTCTGCTCTAAGTATTTGGGGTTCACCCATTTTAGTTTCTTACCCTCCAATAATTTGTTGCTAAAATATCGTCCGATGTGGTAATTGGCGGTGTTGCCCGAAATCGCAGCAATCGTCATCAACACCATGGCAAACCAGATATTCAGCTTTCCCTCCGTAGAGCCGGCTATGACGCCGACGGTGAATAAAAATCCGTCGCCGGGAAGGAAAGGGGTGACGACAAAGCCGGTCTCTGCAAAAATGACTATAAAAAGGACGACGTAAATCAATGCGCCGTAGTTATCGACAATCTCGCCTAAGTGGGCGTCAGTGTGCAGAATAAAATCAATGATCAAATCCATCAAAATCAAATTTTAGGACAGAAAATATCGTCGGGATTTTTAGCCCTGAATACAGGCCGTTTTTTTAAAAAAAATCGAAGGCGACTCATCCTCTGTAAATCAAGCGGCAAAAGTATAAAAAGCGGCGGCTATTGGTTGGCGGGAAGAGGGTTGGCGACTGAAACGGGCAGTTAAAAAAAAACAGGGCGTGGAAAATACCACGTCCTGTTGTGTTGCCCTCCGAAATTGTTTCGGAAGGTTACTGCTCGGCTTGATTCTCATCAGCGGGAGTCTCCTTCTGCATTTCATTAGGAGTTGCCTGCTCCGTGTCTTCAGGAGTTACTTGCTCCTCAGTTTGAGCAGGTTCCTCTGAACCGGTGTTCTGGCTGGCGTTTTCACGGCAGGCAGAGAACAAGATAGCAACGGCAAAAAGCGCCATTACCGCGAAACTGAATACTTTTTTCATGTTTAAGCAAATTGAAAATTTTAAAAAAATAAAGACTCATAAATCTTATAGTACAGCCCCGGCATTAACCGGGGCAACTCGTCTGCCTTTTCCTCATTTACCTGTCTGGTCTATTGTCTGAATGGGTGGTATCTATAAATCCGTCATTGGGAATATTCCGGTAAGCAGGTCTGGCGATGAACTTGTGGCAGGGAAGCTGGTTTTGGTCAGCCCTTGCATTCTCATTGTTAGACCCACTCAGGAACTTATTTAATCTTCTCCTCAGGCGCATTTTCCTCAAATCCCCGGGTTTCATCGCAAAGTCAGTGCAAAGTTATAGCAACTATAGACATGTTTCACTTTATGTGTAATAAAATAGTTGTCGGGATGAATCAGGGTGTCTGTCTTTGTAAGCAGCCCAACGAATCTCATTCCGCCTGGAGATTTTATTTCAAAAATCCTTTTATTTGCCCACCCGAATTTCAAAGACTTAAGGCTTTGGCCAGCAGCCGGTTCCGTACCTTCAGGCACGCCGTTTTCAATAGCATTTCCCAAACTTCCGGCGATACGTACTTTTTGTTTTTGGAAAAATATTTACTGTAAAAAATAAAATCATGAAAAGACTCAAATCTTGTTTTCAAATGACCATCAGCTTACTGGCAATGACGCTTTTTTTCCTGCAAACGCCCCTCATGGCACAACCGCCCTCCGGCTCAAAATCAGCTCCCCCCAGGCCGATACCAGGGGAATTGAAACTGCCGTCGGACACAATGGTAGTCACGCAGCACGAACTGACAGTCAAGGGTCAGAAATTTAGTTACACGGCAACAGCGGGTACCCAGCCGGTCTGGGACGAGGCCGGGAAGGTCATTGCCTCGCTATTTTACGTGTATTATAGTCGCAACGACGTAAAGGATCTGCCCAACCGCCCCATCGCCTTCTCTTTCAATGGCGGCCCCGGTACGGGTAGCGTCTGGATGAACATCGGCTTTACCGGGCCGAGGAGGCTGAAGATTTCCGACGAGGGTCATCCGGTGCAGCCATTCGGCTTAGAGGAAAACCCCTACTCCATTCTCGACGTAGCCGATATAGTATATGTGTGTCCGGTCAATACGGGCTTTTCCAGGATTTTGGACGATTCAGTGGATCGGTCGAAATTCTTCGGCGTCAATTCAGACGTTAATTACTTAGCCTCTTGGATCAGCTCTTTCCTGACCAGAAAAAATCGCTGGGAGTCGCCGAAATTCCTGATTGGAGAGAGCTACGGAACCGTGCGGGTTTCCGGTCTGGCCAATCGGCTTCAAAGCAGCGAATGGGCCTACTTCAACGGAGTGATCCTCGTCAGTCCTACAGATTTGGGAATCAGCAGGCAGGGACCGGTGTCCGACGCCATGATGCTCCCCTACTATGCCGCTACCGCCTGGTATCACAAAAAACTGCCCACCGACCTCCAGCAAAAAGACTTATTGGAAATACTTCCCCTCATTGAGAAATTTACCATTGACGAATACATCCCCGCACTGGCAAAAGGCGGCGAAATCAGCGAGGCGGATAAGAGGAGCATAGCCGCTACTGTGGCTCGATACTCCGGCTTAGATGCGCTCACCGTCACCCAAAACAACTTGGTTATCCGACCCGGCTTTTTCTGGAAAGAACTGCTGCGCGACAGAGGTTACACCATAGGCAGGCTCGACAGCCGCTACCTCGGTCAGGATCAAATGGATGCCGGGACGCGACCCGATTACAATGCCGAGTTGAATTCCTGGCTCCAATCCTTTACCCCTGCGATTAACTCGTACCTGAGAAATGACTTGGGATTCAAAACCGATCTGAAATATTATATGTTTGGCCCTGTCCATCCCTGGAACAACGATAATAATTACACCGGAAAGCAACTGAGCGACGCCATGAATTCCAACCCTGCCCTGCACCTGATGGTCATGTCGGGATACTACGACGGCGCCTGCGATTATTTCAATGCGAAATACAACCTCTGGCAAATTGACCGGAACAACAAACTGAAAGACCGCATCGAATGGCGCGGCTACCGCAGCGGGCACATGATGTACCTGCGCAAAGAAGACCTGAAAACCAGCAACGACGCCATTCGCGAGTTCATTAAAAAATCCACTCCAGCTCCAGGCGCTGAAATCAGGTATTGAAAAAATGAATAAAGCCGGAGGCGCTCAGGTCTGGCGTCTCCGACTTTAATCTGCTCCCATCCGCAGAAAATGTATTACCTAAGTAGTTGTTTTTTCTCAATAAAATGCTGAAAGGCCTCCAGCTCAAAACAACTGAGGCATTGCGCAGCAGTCAGTCCGCCCTTCCTGGCTGAGAGCGCGCCATAATGAATGTCCTTAATTCCTCCCGTGCTGTGCGCATCGGGATTGATGGAAATCAGCGCTCCTTTTTCCAAAGCATAGGGAATCCAACTCCAGTCCATATCCAGTCGGAGGGGGTTGGCATTTAGCTCGATGGCCACTCCATTGGCGGCGCAGGCGTCAATTATCTTTCGATGGTCGAGCGGATAGCCCGGACGGGAGAGCAGAAGCCTGCCGGTCGGGTGGCCTAAGATGGTAGTGAAAGGATTTTCCACCGCGCGAAGAATGCGTTGGGTTGCTTTCTCCTCTTCCATCCGGAGATTGGAATGGACAGAGGCAATGACAAAATCGAATTCCTTCAGTATCTCGTCTGCGTAGTCCAAAGCGCCGTCGGAGAGGATATCGCTCTCAATGCCTTTGAAAATGCGGAAAGGAGCATAGCGGCTGTTCAGGGTTTCAATTTCCTTCCATTGTTCAATCAGACGTTCTTCTTTCAGGCCGTTGGCGTAAAAAGCGGATTTGGAGTGATCTGAAATACCGAGGTAGGCGTAACCCAGCGACAGACATTCCCCGACCATTTCTTCAAGGGTATTCAGTCCGTCCGAGTAGGTACTATGCGCATGAACGACTCCCCTGATATCTTTTTCTTCTATCAGCCGGGGCAATTTCCCGGCAGCGGCCCAGGCGACGACTTCGCCATTTTCCCTCAATTCCGGAGCTATAAAAGGCAGGGAAGCTTTTTCAAAAACAGCCTCCTCTTCCCCTAAGCCTCTGAAATCAAGGCCTTTATTTTTTTCTAAAAAAACCTCCATGAAGGCCGGCGCGGCGCTGTAACGGAAAAGTTTGCTGCCAAAATCAGAGGCAGGGCAATGGTATATCAGGACGGGCAGTTCATCGGCGGTGCAGCAGGAAATTCTTTCATTTTCCTTTTTTTTAAAAATGAGATTTTCAGTCTGGAAAAGAGGCTCCGCATCGCCGTCAAAGCCAAGTACAAATTCAATCCGTTCGAGGATGTTGCTCCGGCGGCGCAAGGCGCCGGTAAATTCAACTTTGCCGGCCGGTAGCGTCTGCCGGATAAATTGCTTTAGTTCCAGAGCCGGTCTTTCCAGGTCGGCGTAGAGGAATTTGCCTTTTGA
>CAZXQI010000190.1:0-4259 GCA_964643005.1 uncultured Saprospiraceae bacterium
GAACTTAGCTGCCGCTTCTTCCGAAGAGTTTCCAATTTCTTTGTCGCCTCAGGCTCTGTATTGTAAAACAGCCCCAACTGGACGAGGTATCCCCGCCCTGTTTTTGAGAAGCAAGAATGTAAAACCGCCATAGATTCAAGACCCGACTTCCGCAATTGCTCCAACTTCTCCCGCGTAAGCTCCCAGGAATCATAGACGCCTTCTAAGATGATAAATTTCTTGCCGCCAAAATTGTAGAATCGGGAGCAGTCGTAGAAGAAATAGCCTTCGATGTCCTGACCCGTCGGAAGATCTGCCTGATTTTTTGAAGCTTCTTCAGTCTGCGGATTTTGAGGAGAAACTTCCAGAGGCGGGGCTTCTAAATCCCAGAACTTCTCATCGGATAGTCTTTCTTTGCCGGCATTGTTGGCGGAGGAATCTATGAGAAAGGCTTCGGTGGTGCGGAACCGATCGGACTGAGAACGGGCTAACTCTTCCGTGAATTTCTCCTTGCTTATCGCCGCGACTTCGCGATTCTTTAGTTCATGCGAAATGATGAGCCAGACCGCCCCCAGGCAAAAGACGAGGCTCAGCATTTGTAGATAATAGCTCTTTTGATATCGGAGGACTAACTTTTCCCCCTGAGAAAATGAAGGCGCGCGCCTGCCCAGATGCTTCCATATGGAGCCAAACTGTTTCTCCAGTTTATTTTGGGTCATTTCCTTTTGGGGTAAAAAGGAGGCGCTTTGCCTTTTTCCCAAAAAAACATCCCGACGCGAGGGCGCAATGACGATCAGGGGATTCAGCGTTTCATCTACTGTCAGCAGCCCGACGCCATTGTAAACGCACTGATTTTTTAGCTCTTCCAAATATCGTTCATCTCCGTTTCCGAAAACATCGGAGCCTATCGCAATCCATTGCTCATCAGCATGATACTTCTTAAACTGTTCGATGGCATAGATGTACCGGTAGCGACGAAACCCCTTTGCAAGCCATAAAAAAAGAAGTAAGAAAATGCAGAAGGCAGCGACGAGCATGGCTGCCCGAATGCCCAGGCGGGCTTCAGTTAAATTGTGGAAATGGTAAAGCAAATTTAAAGCGGATAGGAAAAGAACTAATGAGGCTGCAACGGCTATCCCATCCCATAAGAGGATTTGCTTTTGGGGCTTGAAAACCACTTCCTCTTTAGAGGCTTTGGAGCTGGCTTCGAAAGTGGCAGTGAATGGCTTTCCGTCCGCCTTAATGTAGGAGTAATAACCGTCGGCGATAATTCCATCAGCTCCCTTCATATCGGACTGGATCCGGACGGGTCGGTCATCGTAGCGGAGCCGGAATTTGTAGTAGCTCCGCAAAAAAGACAGGACGGCCTTTTTAATCGCGTCTTCTGAGATTTGCTCCACTGACTATTTTTTTTGTAAAACTATTTTTTCAAAAACTGAATGTGCAATGGGATGGCTTAACTGACCTGCTCTAATTGCTCCCAAAGCTCAATGACCTCCACCGCTTCCTTTACGTCGTGTACGCGGAGTATTTTGGCGCCTTGTTGGAGCGCAACCGTATGCAGAGCCGTAGTGCCGTTCAGCGCCTTGTCGGGATTGACTTTTAGCACCTTACATATCATGGATTTACGAGAAATCCCCGCTAGTAAAGGTAATTCCGTCAGTCGGAAGACGTGCATGTTTTTTAGAAGCTGATAATTGTGCGCGACGGTCTTCCCAAAGCCAAAGCCGGGGTCGAGCGCGATGTCTGTCACCCCCGCCTGGCGAAGGCGATCCACCTCGCGGATGAAGAAGTCCAGCACTTCCCTGACGACGTCTTCGTAGCTTGGATTCAATTGCATATTCTCGGGATCGCCCTGCATGTGCATCAGAATATAGGGAACCTGTAGGCGTCCCACAGTCTCGTACATTTTGCCGTCGTAGCGTCCTGCCGAGATATCGTTGACGATGCAGGCGCCGGCTTCGACGCAGCGCTGCGCCACTGCCGACCTGATGGTGTCAATAGAGACAAAGGCCTCCGGGAACTCTTTGAGAATCATCTCTACCGCCGGCAGGGAGCGCTTCAACTCTTCCTCTTCGCTAATTAGATCCGCCCCCGGTCGGCTGGACATTCCCCCCAGGTCTATGATGGCGGCGCCTTCCCGAAGCATTTTTTCTGTCTGCGCCAAGATGGCCTCGAGAGTAGCGTAGCGACTTCCCGCATAGAATGAATTGTCGGTCGCGTTAATCACGCCCATGACCAACGGCTTTTTTAGACTCAGCAGTCGCCCACGGCAATTGAGCGTTTCTTTTTCAAACATTAAGCGTATTTCAGATGATGAGTAATGCCGGCTGTTGATTGGGGAAAAAGCTAATTAGCTGTTCCTGCAAACTTCGCACACTTCTTTTAATCAAAGAAATTCAATAGAAATTCTCTTTCGGACGAGTTCCCCTTTGGAGAGCGCTATTGGAGAAACCCTGCGGAAACTTTTTGGCAGCCGGCCATCAGAGAATGGACAGTTCTTTACTTTTGCAAAGTTTATTGCCGATAAACTTTTGACAATGCAACGAGTAAGTATAGAAAACAAAAAAGTCACGCCGGATGGCATGACTTTTAACTAACCTTCATTCTTGAGAACTAAAAATAACTTGAAATCGGTTTAGAGAAACAACACAGTAAATGAACGGCTCATTTTTCCGACTGCTGCCTGATGGGAAACTTTTTAACTTTTGACCGTCTAAGACTCAGCAACAGATTCGTAGAATTCACAACAGCTAAATACTGACTAATAATGAGAAAGAATGTACCTGGTCCTGCACCTGTTAGGAGCGATAGTAGTTTCAGCCTGGGCCGGTTGATTGTATTCCTCGGCGCAATCGCCCTGCTCGGCCTGATCGCCTATCGCTACTATGGCAGGGGGGGAAGCGGCAATTACACGCACATCCCCAAAGAAGTACAGATAAAATACGTGCCTTCCAACTTTCATGCGGATATAGACTATCAAAATGCCCTGCCTATCCTGGCCAACCCTTACCGCTATAGTGAAGAATTTGACCAGTTAATCCACGACTTCAACCTCTCTCTGCTCAATCACGTCGCCAACCGCATGAACCTTTCCGACAGTTTAAAAATAATGGTCGGAGTGGAGTACGAGAAACACCATCCCTACTTGCGCCGGATGATGTACAACGACTTTCTCGCACTACAGGATACCAGTTCCGCCCTGTACAATACCTGGTACCAGAACCAGGCGACGGGCGCGGTTGACATTCTCAATGAGGTAGCTTCCAAATACACCTGCTTTTTGGTGAACCAAATTTTTGGAACCCTGCTGCCCACGGAAGAGGGTAAAATTTATGTGAAAGGAGAAAACGTAGATACCCCCTGCGGAGTGGCGCTGCGCGAGGGTCTGCAACCCATGATTGCCAGACTGAAGGAAAGCGCCGCAGTGGAAGACTTCAACAAGTCCAAAGGCATCCTACAGGAGCGGGTAGAGCGGGCGATTGCAGAGCTGGGCGTTATGGAAATCCGGGATCGCAAGGGAATTGGAACTTCAAAACAGACCAAAGTTTTAGGGGTGGATGTCTCCTCGACAGAAATGGAGATGTCGGCCATCAGCATCATGAAAGTAGGCTTCAAATTGGACAAGTTTTTTGAAATTAATATCAACTCAAATTCCAGAATCGTCACTGTGACGCTGCCGGAACCTGAAATCCTGAGCCATGAAGTGTATCCCCGTATTGACAAGCTCAGCGTCGGATGGCTCAGGGAGTTGGATCAGGCCGATTTTAATAAAAACATAGACCTACTGCGCAAGGAGTTTCGTCGGGAAGCCATAGAAAACCACGTTATGGAAAAGGCCAGGAAGCAGGCTACTGACCTGATGGACACCATACTTACTCCCGTCGTGAAAGGCATGAACAGCAAGTACTTGGTCAAAGTGCGCTTTAAAGGAATAGTCAGCGAACCGGAGATGCCCGAGACGGCGCCCTTCGATAAATTACCTGCGAACAGAGCGGCGGTCACTGCCGAATGAAAGAACTTATTGTCAGTCCCGGCGACGTATTTTCTTATCTTTCAGGGGATTTGTTTTACCTTAGATTTCATTTTTTGAAAAATTGAAAAAAGGAGATTTTTTTTGCGTTCCTAAATTTTTAACCAATGAGTATTTTGAAGAGGAAATGCGCTGAAAATTGAAGTTTTACGCCCTTTCAGGCCTCATTTATTCGAAGGCGGTTGGCGCCTTGACAATTATCTTTTTAAAAAAAATATCTGATTGTACCTGTGCGATGAGAACTGGA
>CAZXQI010000191.1:0-4222 GCA_964643005.1 uncultured Saprospiraceae bacterium
GCCCATTCTTTTGAGAATTTTAATGCTCGGTCTTTTATTTCGTTCCAACTTAAAGCCATTCTTTTTCTGTTTGTTATCGGTCGTTTTCTTGTCGGTTGGGTATCGTCTTACGTTTGCACCTGACTTACGGGTTTCGTTAAAATCCTTATTGATAAAAATTTCTCAGCTTGGAATCCTCTCCGGATCCCGACTTTTCACTGCTGTAAAGTCGCCCTCAGTTCAACAATTCATAAATCCCCGCGATGCCCTGTCCGCCGCCGACGCAGGCGGTCACTAAGCCGTATTTCTGATTCCTGCGGCGCATTTCATTGAAAATCTGAGTGGACAATTTGGCGCCCGTACAGCCGAGTGGGTGGCCGATGGCGATGGCGCCGCCGTTGACGTTTACAATTTCGGGGTTGAGACGCGCCTCCTGAATGACGGCTAAAGACTGGGCGGCAAATGCCTCGTTCAATTCGATTTGCTGTATATCGTCGAGTTTTAAACCCGCCTGCTTCAATGCTTTTGGAATGGCCATGACCGGACCAATACCCATGTACAGAGGATCCACCCCGGCCACGGAGCAGGCAACTAATCGGGCGACAGGGGTCAGGTTTAGCCGCTTCACCAAATCGCCGCTCATCACTAACACAAAGGATGCGCCGTCGGAAGTTTGCGAGGAGTTTCCCGCAGTGACCATTCCGCCGTTTTTGAAAGCAGGCCGCAATTTGGCTAAGACTTCCAGGGTCGTGTCGGCGCGAACGCCTTCGTCGGTGTCCATGATAAATTCCGTTTCCCTGCGCCGGTCGTTTTCCACAAAAACTTCTTTGACCCTGACGGGCACGATCTCGTCTTTGAATTTGCCTTCGGCAATGGCTTTGGCGGCTTTCTGGTGAGACCTGACGGCAAACTCGTCGGCCATTTCGCGGGTGATGCCGTATTTCAGCGCTACCGCCTCAGCGGTGTTTCCCATGCCGGTCACGTATTCCGGCGTGGAAGATGCGACGGCGTAGCTCGGCGATAGTTTGTAGCCCATCATCGGGACCATGCTCATGCTCTCTGTCCCGCCGGCTATATAGCACTGCCCCATGCCCGCCCTGATTTTTGCGGTGGCAATGGAAATTGTTTCCAAACCGGAAGCGCAGAAGCGGTTCACCGTCATGCCGGGCGCGTCTTTGCCGAGCACCCGCACGGAGATCATCCGGCCAATTTGCAGGCCTTGTTCTCCCTCCGGATTGGCGCAGCCGACGATGCAGTCGTCCACCAATGACGGGTCGAGTTCGGGAGTATTTTTGAGCAGATACTGAATGACCTCCACAGCGAGATCGTCAGAGCGAAAATTTTTGAAACTGCCTCTTTTGGCTTTGCCAACGGCAGAGCGATAAGCTTTTACGATATATGCGTCCTGCATGATTTTTATTTTTTTTAAAAAAAATTCAACCGAACTTCCCCGAAGGGAGATTTCTACTGAATTTCTACTGAGCCTTAGTTTCTCAGCGGTTTATTGTTCGTCAGCATGTACTGGATGCGTTCCTGGGTTTTTTGCTCGCCGCAAAGGCTGAGGAAAGCTTCCCGCTCTAAGTCGAGGAGGTAGCGTTCGCTCACCTGTCTTTGGCCGGTGAGGTCGCCGCCGCATAGCACCCAGGCTATTTTTTTAGCTATTTTAATATCGTGGTCGCTGGCGTAGTTGCCGAGTTTCAATTCGTTGGCGGCGACGTACAGAGAGGCGAGGCCGCCCCTTCCCAGCACCGTCACGTCTTCGCGTTGAATGGGCTGCGCGTAATTTTTAGCCAGTTCGAGTACTTTGCTTTTGGCCTCGGCGATATTGCGCGAAGTGTTCATCACGACGGCGTCTTTTTCGCGCAGCAGGTATCCGTGTTTAAAGGCCTCGTGAGCGGAAGTGGCCACGGTCGCCATGGCGATGGTTTTGAATTTTTCCACTAAGCTTGGGATTTGCACATCTCCCGGGAAGAAAGAGTCGCTAATTCGCACGGCAAATTCTTTAGTTCCGGCGCCGCCTGGGAGCAGGCCGACGCCTACCTCCACTAAACCGATATAGCTTTCGGCGGCGCATAGAGCGGCGTCGCAGTGCATGGTCATTTCACAGGCGCCCCCGAAGACGTAGCCCTGGGTGGCCAGTACGACCGGGATAGAAGAATAGCGGCAGCGCATCACGGTATCCTGAAAGTACCTGATGGCCATATTCAATTCGTCCCATTCCTGTTCGTAGGCCATCATCCCCACCATCATCAGATTGGCGCCGACGGAGAAGTTTTTGGCGTTGTTGCCGATGACCAGCCCCGCCCAGTCGCCCTCTTCGGCAATCTGGATAGCGTCGTTGATGCCTCGCAGGACGCCCTCGCCAATGGTATTGGCCTTGCTTTGGAATTCTAAGCAGAGCACGCCGTCTCCAATATCGTGGAGCGCAGTTTCAGCATTTTGACAGACCGGCTTTTTGTCGCGGTAATTATCTAAAATGACGAGGCCCTGCGTTCCGGGAATGGGTTGATAAGATTTTTTAGTGGAATCGTAGAAAAGCCGCCGGCCATTTTCGCGCTTATAGAAAGAGGTATAACCGGCGTCGAGCATGTCTTTGACCCAGGAGGCGATTTTCTCCCCCTGTTTTTCTGCCAGCTCAACTCCTTTTTGCACGCCGATGGCGTCCCAGTATTCAAAGGGTCCCAAATCCCAGGCAAAGCCGGCCTTCAGCGCATCGTCAATGCTGAAAAGATAGTCGGCGATTTCAGGGATGCGGTTGGAAGCGTAGGCAAAAAGCCCCAGCAGGGAGCGGCGCACTAATTCTCCGCCCTTGTCCTGGGCGTTGAAAATAGCTGCCACGCGCTTTTCGAGCTGGTCCATCTGCTTTGCGAGAGCGAGGCTGGGCAGGCCGGGCTTTGGCGATTTTTCATACTCCAGAGTTTCGAGGTTGAGCGCCAGGATGACGGATTTCCCCTTTTCATCCTTCTCGTTTGTCTTTTTATAAAAACCCTGTCCCGTTTTATTTCCCAAAAAATTATGGTCTAATAAAAATTGGAGGTATTGGGGGATGTCGAAGGCCTTAGCCTGCTCGTCGTCCGGGCAGTTTTGGCGGATGCCCTGAATCACTTTGGCCGCCGTATCGTGGCCCACCAGGTCGCCTAAGCGGAAAGTTCCGGTGTTGGGCCTGCCGATGGCCGGACCGGTGAGCGCATCTACTTCGCTGATACCCAGGCCGATTTCTGTCGTGAGCTGGTAAATCTTGGCCATAGCGTAAACGCCGATGCGATTGGCAATGAAGGCGGGGGTGTCTTTTGCCAGTACGGTTTGCTTGCCGAGATACCTGTCGCCGTAGTCCATGAAGAAGTCAATGACCTCCTGGTCGGTTTCATTAGTAGGAATTACCTCCAGCAGGCGCATATAGCGGGGCGGATTAAAAAAGTGCGTGCCGCAGAAATGCTTTCTGAAATCCTCGCTCCGGCCTTCTAACATCAGGTGAATGGGAATCCCCGAAGTATTGGAAGTGACCAGCGTGCCGGGGCGGCGATGCTGATCTACTTTTTCGAGAATGATCTTTTTGATGTCCAATCGCTCTACGACGACTTCGACGACCCAGTCGCAGTCTTTGATTTTGGCAAAGTCGTCTTCAAAGTTTCCGGTGACAATGCGGGAAGCAAAGTCGTTGCGGTACAAAGGCGCCGGCTTGGATTTGATGGCGGCGGCTAAGGAATGGCTGGCGATGCTATTGCGGGTAGCTTTGTCGTTCTTTTTGTTGTCGGGCAGGTCTTTGGGCAGGATGTCGAGCATGAGCACTTGCAGCCCGGCATTGGCAAAATGGCAGGCTATCCCCGAACCCATGACGCCAGAGCCGAGTACTGCAACTTTTTTTATTCTTCTCATAATTGAGTGATGGTTGAATTGTTGAAATTATCAGATTGACGAGACTTTCGGGGCGGCCTAAGTGGATTGGCAGGCAATCCCTTTCTCGCAAAAGTAATAACACGTCAGAGAACGCAAAGGTGAGATTTCTTTTTAATTAGATTGAAATTCTATAGGCGCCGCACTATAATGTAACGCTGTGCCCTTGGTTTTTAACAAAAAGCAATAACTTTCGCCCGTTTTTAAAATTCAGGTCTTACATACTGCGTTTTAAGCCGCAAATTTTTTCCCGCTGGGATACTTCGGCAAGAGCGCGATTAAGAAAACTTAAACACATAATTATGCTTGAGCATTTTTTATTTCTGCAGGTTGCAGATATTGAGACAAC
>CAZXQI010000192.1:0-4106 GCA_964643005.1 uncultured Saprospiraceae bacterium
AACCCAGAGTCATTGTCATGCGTCGCGGAGTAGAGGCAGAACAACTGTTCGCAGTCAAAATTCACGGCCTCTGCGCGTGGTTGCGGTTTCGGTAAAATCATCGCCGTCAGCATTATTCCCAGAGTTACGAGTGTTTGGAATCGCCCGAGGCAGGCAGGAAAGATAGTGTTGCGGTGGCAATCTTTTCTTGCATAATTGAAAAATTAGGGGGTGAAAACTTTTGCTAAATTAGTGTTTTTTTGTAATCAAAAAATAATTTTTGGGGAAAAAGCATTTTCCACAAATTCTTTTTTAAAAGGTCGTTTCCACAATTTTTAAAGGCGAAAGAAAGCGTTTTTCCTTACTCTGAGGGTTTGCAATCTGGTGGATTTTCGGGCGGTAGAAATGGCACAGTCTCCTGCTTCGATGGAAGGCGGTCGAAATTCGGTGAAAGAAAAATCTGCAAGAAAGATCTGCGCATTATGAGAAGAACTTGGCGAACAGGTTTTCCCTTCTCTATAAGTTATCTGCACAAAGCCCTCCATGCGCCTCATCCTATTTTCCGGACTGTCGTATCGGGTTGTAGTTTTAGATCCTCTTTCAGATTGAGGAGATTCAGGCCGGGTGATTTTCCGACTTCTATGCTGCCTAAGTCCTCATCGAAGCCTAAGGCCTGAGCGCCGTTCAGGGTGGCCCATTGCAGGAGGGTTTCGAAGTCTATATAACTTTGGAATCGGGCGATGGTCTTCATTTCTTCCAATACAGAGAGCTGCCAGTTGGAAGTCAGGCTGTCTGTTCCGATGCAGACTTTGGCCTGGGCGTCGAGGAAGTGGCGGTAGTTGGGCAGGCGGTTTTCGATATACAAATTTGCATTGGGGCAGGTCGCCCAGAACACCCCGCCCTGAGCGGCGGCTTCGTCCTTTATACCGCTCTTTGCCCACTGCTGTGCGGCTGAGATTTCCTGCGGCAGGGTCATGGTGTTGTGTACAAAAATGCTGCGTTGACGGGGAGACATATTGGCTAAGGCATAATAAATAGAAGCCCACCCTGTGGCCTGAAAGTCATTCAGGGAGTTGTTGAAGTTTTTATAAAACTCGATGAAGCCCCCCGTTTTTTTTAAAAAAAGCTCGTCTTCATGCGCTGTCTCCTGGTTGTGGATGCTGACGCTCAGGAGCTTTTTATTTCCCTTTGAGTCTGCCCTGATTACATTTTGGAGGCGGTCGTTTGCCTGCCTGATCAGGCCGAATAGTTTGGGCGAGACGGTATAGGGAGCGTGGGGGGCGCAGCTTTTTTGGTTTCCATTGGCGTCGGATTGCAGTTGGAAGACCTGGTAGTAATCGTCAAAAATCTGCTGCGCCCGGTCGTTTTGGAGGAAGTCGAACATTTCCACAAAAGTGTAGTAGCGGATGTTACTTTTGTTTTTTACAGCCGCCGTGTCTGCCTTGTTTGAAATATCGCCCACGGCGACAATCCCCGCCTCGTACATTTCCCTGTCTGCGCATTCGATGGCTTCATCAATCTGCTCCTGCGGTGTATTTCGGAAGTTGACGACCGTGTGCAGGAAGGGCAACAGACCTGTACCCGTAGGCGCTACGCCTTTCATGTGGGAGAGTTCGAGGTGGCAATGCGCATTGACAAAGCCCGGCACGATAGCGCCGCGATGCCTTTCCAACGAAGCCGGATCGTGCTTTTCGCACTCGTCTAAAGCTAGGATTTTGCCGGCGGCGTCTATTATGACGACGCCATTTTTAAGCGGTTTTGAGATGACTGGAAAGATATAATCTGCCGTAATTTTTTTCATCGAATGAATGGCTGTAATCGTTGTGGAGTCCGGCGCTCCTTTTCCAGGGCTTTTTTCAAATCATGCCCCTCGATTTTAATTCTAAGTATTTATTAATCGTCCGTGCTGAAAGATCTTCGGGTCTGGTCAGGATGGACTGTATGCCGTGTTGCCGGAGCGTCTGCACCATGCCCGTTTTTTCCGCCAGAAAGTTCCGCGCGACGGTCTGGGTATAAATATCCTCCATGGTTTTGGCGTCCTGTCTGGCGAAGTTTTCTATTTCTACATTTTCAAAAAAAATGACCACTAAGAGGTGGAAACCGTTAATCCTTCGCAGGTAGGGCAGCGCCCGTTCTAATGCGTACTTACTTTCAAAATTGGTAAAAAGCAGCAGTAAACTCCTGCCGATGACCAATTTGCGCGCGATGTGATAGAGCAATTCGAAATTGCTCTCTGAGGGGCGCTCCTGCTCCCTGTACAAAGCCTGCAAAATCTTATTCAGTTGGTTGCTCCTGCGGTCGGATTTTATGGTGGCGCCGATTTTATCGGAAAAGGTGATGAGACCGGCTTTGTCGTATTTTTTGAGGATGATATTGGAGATGGCCAGGCTGGCGTTGATGGCGTAATCGAGCAGGCTGAGGCCGTGGAAGGGCATTTTCATCGCACGGCTCTTGTCGATGATGCAATAGACCTGCTGCGAGCGCTCGTCTTCGTACTGGTTGATCATCAGTTTGCCGGCTCTGCCCGTAGCCTTCCAGTTGAGGCTGCGGTAGTCGTCGCCCAGCACGTATTCCTTAATCTGCTCGAATTCATAGCTGTGGCCAACGCGGCGAATTTTCCGCAGCCCCTCCTGGGCGTTGACCCGGTTGAAAGCGAGTAGCTCGTACTGTTTCATCTGAATGACGGAAGGGAATACCGGCAGGCTCGTGGGATTGGCTGCCCGGAAGTGCCGCTCCACAAGACCGAAGCGGGTCTTTGCAAACAGATTAGCGTATCCAAATTCATACGCTCCTCTGGTTATTGGCCGATCTTCATAAGTTAACACGGTCTCTTCTCCCGGCGCCAGCGTCAGTTTTTCTTCAAAATCTCTTTTTTGAAACTGCACGGGCAATTCTTCGACGACGCTAAGGCGCAGGGGAATAGCGGAGCGGTTGACGATGGTCAGTGCGACCCTGTCCGAATCGCCGAGGGAGAGGATCTTCGGCAGCTTTCGCTCTGCCTGGAGCTTGTTTTTTTTATTAAATAAAAGGAAGGCGTCTGCCAGCGTTGCGAGTACGGCCATTGAGAAAAAAATGATGGAAAGGGGAAATAAAGCGGCATTCAGATAGCTCGTCACAAAGGACAGGGCGACTATCCCGAACAGGGTAAAAAAACGACCGGTGAGATAAAAATGGCGCATCAACTTTTTCTAAAACTATTTAACCCTTTGAAAATAAGTACTTTACTCTTCTATTTTTTAAAAAAAATAAAAGAAGGGCTGAAAGGTAAGGACTTTTGGAAAATGGAGATTTATCTGAACCGGCAAACACGCAGACACAATTTCTTTTTGGGCTTTTCACGAAAAGTTATCTTTGCCCTATTGTTCATCTAAAAAATTGTATTCATGGAGACCTTTACGCAAAAAAAGCCCCAGACCACAGAAGATTTCCTTCCAATTAAAGGTACAGATTTCGTTGAATTTTACGTCGGCAACGCAGTGCAGTCTTCCCTGTACTATCAGGCGGCTTTCGGCTTTGAGCTGATCGCCTACAAAGGGCCGGAAACAGGCAGTCGCGATAAAGTTTCCTATGTGCTTCGCCAGGGGAAAATTACGCTCGTGCTCAGCTCCGCCCTGACGCCGGAGCATGAAATAGCAAAGCACGTTTACAGGCATGGCGACGGCGTGAAAGTGCTCGCCCTCTGGGTGGACGACGCTGAAAAGTCCTTCCGCAACTGCGTGGAAAGGGGCGCTGAAGCTGCCATGGAGCCGGCGACGCTTGAAGACGAACACGGCGTCGTTAAAATGTCGGCCATCAAAACCTACGGAGAAACCTGGCATACTTTCGTGGAGCGCAGCGAATACAGGGGCGCTTTTCTCCCCGGTTATGAAGCCAGAAAAAGCGCTTTCCCTGTCAAACCCATCGGCCTGAAATACGTAGATCACTGCGTGGGCAACGTGGAATTGGGAGACATGAATAAATGGGTGAAATTCTACCAGGACGTAATGGGCTTCAAGTTGCTGATTACCTTTGACGATACCGACATCTCGACGGAGTACACTGCGCTGATGTCAAAAGTGGTGAGCAATGGCATGGTGCGCACGGCGATGAAGGCGACGGTGTTGATCCGCCGGGCTGGGCTGCGTGGG
>CAZXQI010000193.1:0-4084 GCA_964643005.1 uncultured Saprospiraceae bacterium
TTTCTCTTCCAAATTTGTTTTAGAAAATGGCAACCCCTTCAGCCTTTTTTAAAAATTTAGCCCGTCAAAAAACCGGTAATACCAAATTTGAGCCATGCAAGAAGTCAAACCCTATCATTCAGGGAACAAGATTCGAATCGTCACTGCGGGCAGCCTCTTCGACGGCCACGACGTCTCCATCAACATCATGCGCCGCATCATGCAGGCCACGGGAGCGGAGGTCATCCACTTAGGACACAATCGCTCCGTGCAGGAAATCGTCAACACCGCCATTCAGGAAGACGTGCAGGGCGTAGCCATTACCAGCTATCAGGGCGGGCATATTGAATTTTTTAAATACATGTACGACCTGCTGAAAGAGCGGGGCGCCGAACACATCAAAATCTTCGGCGGCGGCGGCGGAACCATCCTGCCCTCCGAAATCGAAGAACTTGAGGCTTACGGCATTTCGAGGATTTATTCGCCGGACGATGGCAGGCACATGGGTCTGCAGGGCATGATTAACGACGTGCTGGAGCAATGCGATTTCCCCATTGGCGCGAGCCTCAACGGGGAAGTGAAGAATTTTTCAAAAAGAGACCCAGTCGCCATTGCCCGCCTGATTTCCAGCGCCGAAAACGACACGGAGCATTTTGAAAAGGCCATCCTCCCGCAATTAGAAGCCATTTCTTCCAAAGATCCAAAACTGAAAAACACGCCCGTCCTGGGTATCACCGGACCGGGAGGAGCGGGGAAGTCCAGCCTGGTGGATGAAATCCTGCGCCGCTTCCTCATTGATTTTCGGGAAAAGACTATCGCCATCATCTCCATTGATCCCTCAAAAAGAAAGAGCGGCGGCGCTCTGTTGGGCGACCGCATCCGCATGAACGCCGTCAACAACGAGCGGGTCTTCATGCGCTCTCTGGCTACGCGCCAGAGCAATATCGCCATTTCGAGGCATATCCATCATGTGCTTGATATCCTGAAAGCGGGCGGCTACGACCTGATTGTCTTAGAGACTTCCGGCATCGGCCAGTCGGATACTGAGATCGTTGACCACAGCGACGTGTCGCTCTACGTGATGACGCCTGAATTTGGCGCCGCCTCGCAATTGGAGAAAATTGACATGATAGACTTTGCGGATTTAGTCGCCATCAACAAGTTTGACAAGCGGGGCGCTCAGGATGCCCTGCGGGACGTTCGCAAGCAGTACCAGCGGGCGCATCTGCTTTTTTCTCAAAACCCCGACGAAATGCCGGTCGTCGGCACCATTGCTTCGCAGTTCAACGATCCGGGAACCAACCTGCTCTACTCCCGGCTGATGAAAATGCTGGCGGAAAAAACCGGCGCCAACCTGAAATCCGACTTCCATGCGCCGGAAGAAATGAGCGAAAAGATTTACATCATCCCTCCTCCCCGGGTGCGCTACCTCTCCGAAATTTCGGAAAACAACCGCCGCTACGACGAATGGGCCAGAAAGCAGGAGGAGGTCGCCAGAGAACTGTTTGGCCTGAACGAGGCTGTCAAATCCATTGAAAATTCAAACCTGAGCAATAAAGCGGAAGTGCTGGCAGCGCTGAAAAATACTTATTCCGAAGTGGAAATGGGCCTGGACAAGAAAGTGCGCCAGCTCCTTGAAAACTGGGAAGCCAAAAAGGCCAACTACGCCTCCGATGAGTTTATATACCTCGTCCGCGGAAAGGAGGTCAGGGTACCGACGACTACGAAGTCGCTATCGGGTACCAAAATTCCCAAAGTCATTTTGCCCAAATTCAAAGACTGGGGCGACATCGTTCGCTGGAGCCTACAGGAAAATGTGCCGGGAGAATTTCCCTACACCGCCGGTGTTTTTCCATTTAAAAGAAAGGGAGAAGATCCCACTCGCATGTTTGCCGGAGAAGGCGGACCGGAGCGCACCAACCGTCGCTTCCACTACCTCAGCAACGACATGCCTGCCAACAGGCTCTCTACCGCTTTTGACAGCGTGACGCTCTACGGCAACGACCCCGACCATCGCCCCGACATCTACGGCAAGATCGGCAATTCCGGCGTGAGCATCTGCTGCTTAGACGACGCCAAGAAACTCTACTCTGGTTTCGACCTCTGCGACTCTAAGACTTCGGTGAGCATGACCATCAATGGCCCGGCAGCCACTATCTGCGCTTTTTTCATGAATGCCGCCATTGACCAGCAATGCGAAAAATACATTCGGGAGCACAAGTTGGAAGGCCTCGTGGAGGCTAAGCTGAAAGAACTCTACGACGATCGCAAGCTCCCCCGCCCGGGCTATCGCGGCGATTTGCCGGAAGGCAACGACGGTCTCGGCCTGCTGCTGCTTGGCCTTACCGGCGACCAGATTCTGCCTCCCGAAGTTTACAATCCTCTGAAAGCCAAAGCGCTGTCTTCGGTGCGCGGCACGGTGCAGGCTGATATTTTGAAAGAGGATCAGGCGCAGAATACCTGCATTTTTAGCACTGAGTTTTCACTGAAACTCATGGGCGACGTACAGGAATACTTCATCGGGCAGCAGGTGCGCAATTTCTACTCGGTGTCTATCTCCGGCTACCACATCGCCGAGGCGGGCGCCAATCCCGTCACGCAGGTAGCCTTCACGCTATCCAATGGCTTCACCTTCGTCGAGTACTATCTCAGCCGGGGCATGGAGATTGACGATTTCGCTCACAACCTCTCCTTCTTTTTCTCTAATGGCATCGATCCTGAATACGCCGTCATCGGCCGCGTAGCCCGCCGCATCTGGGCCAAAGCCATGCGGGAAAAGTACGGCGCCAACGAGCGCTCCCAAATGCTGAAATACCATATCCAGACTTCGGGCCGCTCCCTGCACGCCCAGGAAATCGACTTCAACGATATCCGCACGACTCTACAGGCGCTCTACGCCATCTACGACAACTGCAATTCGCTGCATACCAACGCCTACGACGAAGCCATCACCACGCCTACGGAAGAAAGTGTCCGCCGAGCCGTAGCCATTCAGCTCATCATCAATCACGAACTGGGGCTGGCCAAAAATGAAAACCCGCTCCAGGGCAGTTTCATCATCGAAGAACTCACCGACTTAGTAGAAGAAGCCGTCCTCGCCGAGTTCGACCGCATCACCGAGCGCGGCGGCGTGCTGGGCGCCATGGAAACCATGTACCAGCGCGGCAAGATTCAGGAGGAGAGCCTCTACTACGAAAGGCTCAAGCACACCGGCGAATACCCTATCATCGGCGTCAACACCTTCCTGTCAAAAGACGGCTCGCCCACCATCCTGCCCAGAGAGGTTATCCGCTCCACCCAGGAAGAAAAGCTGGCGCAAATCGCCACCGTCGAAAATCTGAAAGAAGCCGGCGGCGAAAAAGGCTCCACCGCTCTGAAGGCGCTCCAAAAGGCCGCCCTCCACAACGAAAACATTTTCGCCATGCTCATGGAAACGGTAAAAACCTGCTCCCTGGGACAGATTACCAATGCCTTGTACGAGGTGGGCGGACAGTACAGGAGAAGTATGTAAAAGAGATTTCTTTGCGCTTTTTAAATCCTCTTTGAAGGTATCACAGGCGATGACGGCTCAGCAATTCCTGAATCGGAGCCTCGCCTGTTCCCAACTCTGGTCGGACAGACCCTCAGACCTGACTTTGTGATTTTGCGAGACTTGGCCAGAGGGAATGGTTTTATGATTTCTAACGGACTTCCCAGCCTGACTCTAAAAAGAAATGAAAAGACCGACCTCAGAATAGAAATTATGGCGTCGTTGTAAGCAGCCTGTTTTCAGGATATACCAAAGCCGTCGCGGCAAAGAGACGCAATGACAGATGCATTGTAATGCTGACACTCCTAACCCGGCCTGACAAGACTTCCTAAAACAACTTTCTGACCCTGACTACTTTTGACGTCTCAGAAAGAAAAGCTGAGCTACTCCCCAAAATTTAGACAGTAGGCATAAGTGAAAAAAGTTGCAATTTCACACATCAAAACTGTTGATCATGAACCGCAGACCACGCCGAAACCACAGCAGCGCCTTTAAGGCAAAAGTTGCACTCGATGCTCTTAAAGTATCCCCCCGACGAACTACATCTTGTAAAGCAGGGTAAATTTTCCTAAGGCT
>CAZXQI010000194.1:0-4044 GCA_964643005.1 uncultured Saprospiraceae bacterium
GATAAAAAGGTAATCGAGATCCACGGAAAAAAATTATCCCTTCTCATCTGGGACATAGCCGGCGAAGTGACGCAGGAGAAAGTTCCTCAATCGTATTATTTGAGTTCCAGCGCTATCATTTACGTTTTTGACCTCACAAGGCCTTCCACCTGGCTCAATATTCAGGCTGATTTAGACTACCTGCGAAAATTGCTGGGCGAGATTTTGATAAAAGTTGTCGGCAATAAATTGGACTTAGTTTCTGAAAGTCAGGTTCAGGATTTAAAAATGGAAATTCCCGTTTCCTGGAATTTGCTCACCAGCGCCAGGACAGGAGAAAACGTGGAGAACCTGTTCCACGACATAGGCGTCAGTCTGTTAGAAGGGTAGTTCGGTTGAAAGAAATGGAAGATTTAGTAAAGTATCGCAACCGCCAGAGATTTCTAATTTACCTGGAAACCGATTCGCCCGCAGATTAAAACCTTCCCTTAAAAATTTTCCAAAGGAGAATTTCAAAAGAATTACTGCCGAACCTCTACGCCTGTTCCGCATACCCCGGACAGAAAGACCGAACTTCGATTGTATTTTTATCGGTTAGAAAGAAAATCCAATCGCCGTCTGGATATTGAAATTCCTGTCGAAATCATTGCGGAGAACCAGCGCTTTGTCGTCGAGTTTTGAAAGCGAGATATCGGCTTTTGTGTTGGTGATATCCACGAGGCCATAGCTGAGCCTGCCGGTCAGGTAAAGTCCCTTATTAAAATAAATGGAAATGCCTCCCAGCACGCCGGCGTCGAATATTTTATACAACCTGCCTGGTTTTTCTTCAAATTCAAAGTAGGCTCCGGCAATCTGTGGGTAAGGTATATTTTCTCCCTTAATTCTGACGGTAGCCGGTGGATTGCCGTAAGAAGCGGCTCTGGGCTTGTCAGAAAAATAGTTGTAGTCCAGTTCATGCCTGATCTCATCCGGAATTACGTCTCCCGCTAAGGTCGTTCCGTCTCTGAAAGTTAGATCGCCAAAAGCGCTCGAAGAAATGAGCGCGCCGATATAGCCGCCCGCATAAACCTCTAACCACCTTGCAGGTTTTGCGTAGCCCATGACGGGTAATTCAAAATAGGAATTGGTCGCGCTGATGTCCATTTTTCTATTGCCCGTCGCCTGTATCTGATTCCCATTCAGGTCATAGAGAAAATAATAGGAAGGGCCGTTGAAGTCGCGCCTGCTGCCTTTTTGAGAAAATAAAAGCTCTCCCCGTAATCCCATCAACTCGGTCGCCTTCCAGGTGAAAGTAGCTCCTACCTGGAAGCCCGTATTGGAGCCGAATCCTTCGAGAAGGTCGCCGTTGTCGTCCTGCTCCGCCTCGCCTTTAAAGGTGTTAAAATTCAAACCGGCTTTAAAGCCAAAGGAAAAACCCTGGGCAAAGACGCTCACTGACAGGCAGATAGATAGGTAGGTACAGACAATTCGAATCATAGAATTTTTATTCAAAATTAAAAAAACAGCGCAAGATAGGCGCTTTTCACGTCAGAAGGGTAACGATTAAACGTCTCTGGATTCACTAATTTTCCCTCAGAAACATTAACAGGAGGTTTAACGTTTTTTCCAAATGCACCTGCCACTATATTTGTGGACTTTTTTTAAAAAAAAGTTGGATCGGCGTTTTTAATTCCTGCTAAAATTTAGGCGCAACCGGCCACTGTCTGGATATATTGAGCATTGATTGCCATCCATTCGACCTGCCTTATTTTCTGCCTGTAATTTTGCCTCCACTCAAAAAAAATGAAAAATGAGAGTAGCTGTTGTCGGCGTCACCGGTTTGGTAGGAGGCGTCATGATGGAAGTTTTGGAGGAAAGGAATTTTCCCGTAGCTGAGTTCCTGCCGGTAGCTTCCGAAAGATCGGTTGGAAAATCTGTCGTCTTTAAAGGCAGGTCTTATCAAATTATAGGCATGGAAGCCGCTGTGGCTGCCAGGCCGGACATTGCCATTTTCTCCGCCGGAGGCAGTGTTTCCAAAGAGTGGGCGCCGCGCTT
Organism: uncultured Saprospiraceae bacterium; assembly: GCA_964643005.1. GTDB lineage: Bacteria > Bacteroidota > Bacteroidia > Chitinophagales > Saprospiraceae > UBA6168. The sequence continues at coordinate 2,014 of CAZXQI010000194.1, forward strand.
TGCCGCCGTCGGTACGACGGTAGTGGACAACTCCTCCGCCTGGCGCATGGATCCGGGCAAGAAATTGATCGTCCCTGAAATCAATGCCGACGCCTTGTCGCCCGAAGACAGAATTATTGCCAATCCCAATTGCTCTACCATTCAAATGGTGGTGGCGCTGAATCCCCTACACCAGCATTTTAAAATAAAAAGGATAGTCGTAGCCACCTATCAGTCTATCACCGGAACAGGCGCCCAGGCCGTGAAGCAGTACCAAATCGAGCAAAAAGGCTTGCAGCCAAATCCGGACGAAATGGCCTACAAATACCCGATTTTTGAAAACTGCATCCCCCACATTGATGTCTTTTTGGAAAATGGCTATTGTAAAGAAGAGATGAAAATGGTGGATGAAACCAGGAAGATTTTGAGGGATGACACCATCAGGATAACAGCGACGACAGTGCGAGTTCCTGTCTTAGGCGGGCACTCGGAAGCCGTAAATGTGGAGTTTGAAAAGCCGTTTGATCTGGAAGAAGCGAGGGGAATCCTTTCCAATGCGCCCGGGGTTATCGTAGTGGACGATGTGGAAAATTTCAAATATCCAATGCCGCTCTTTGCCCGCCACAAAGACGAGACCTTTGTCGGTCGCATCCGCAGAGATGAAAGCATCGAAAACGGCCTGAACCTATGGATCGTGGCAGACAACCTGCGCAAAGGCGCCGCCACCAATACGGTTCAGATCGCCGAATATTTAGCTAAAAAACACTGGATAGGCGCGGCGATGCCCGTTTAAAATTCCTTTCAACAAATATTTAGCAACTGCGAATTGGAAGGCAGGCCGACTTGTGCTTTTGCGACTATTCAGGCTCCCCGCCCGTTACACTTTTTTTATTTAAAATTAATAGATGGCCATGGCGATGGTGGCCATGCTGAGTTTTACATCCGGCACTTTCAGAATCTCCATGGCGCAGGTTTCTAAGGTCGCCCCGGTGGTCAGCACGTCGTCCACTAAAAGGACATGCTTCCCTCTCAGAGCATCGGGCATATTGACAGCGAAGGCATCCCTGATGTTCATCAGGCGTTCTTCCCGACTTTTTCTGGTCTGAGACTGTGCGTGAACTACCCTCCGGAGGCCGTTTGCCAGAGCGGGTGCTTTCATGGCGATCGAAAGCCCTTTTGCGAAGTATTCACTTTGGTTGTATCCCCTGGTTCGCAGCTTTTTTGGATGGAGCGGTACTGGGACGATGACCTGAACTCCGGCGAAGTAAGGAGAGTGTTTTAAGGAGACGCCGAACTGCTCTCCCAGGATCAAACCGATTTCTTTTTTCCCGTTGTATTTCAATTGGTGCAGCAGGTTTTGCACCCTACTTTCTTTGGTGAAAAGGTACAGGGCGGCGGCGCTTTCTAAGGGAACCCTCCCCCAAAAGCGATCTGTAAACTGGTTTTCCTTTAATTCATGAAAGTGCGCTTCGGGAAGCGTGGCTTTACAGGAGATGCACAAATGCTCGTCGGGAGGAGGAGTGTTGTATTGGCAGGACAGGCACAGACGGGGATAGACGAGGGAGAGCAGGTCTTCAAAAGATCGGAGGAGTTTTCTCATGATTTTCAGGTTTGGGATGAGGAAAGTTACAGGCTAATTTAAGCGCCAAAAGCTGAAAGTGTACGGGCTGTGGAGAGATATTTTAAACTCTTATGAGAGTAGCGATGATGGAAATGAGGACAAAAAAAAACGTCTGCCTCGCAAAGCAAGACAGACGCATCAAAACAAAACGAAAAACCAACTTTAAACAAGTCTTTTTATGCCACTATAAACCGCATCTTTTTTCAAAATGTTGCCGGGCATTTGTTAATAATGTCTTAAAGCAACGATACGATTTAGCATTTTTTATTTTTCTGCTTTCAATCGGACAGGAACCTTCTGCAATTTTCCATTGCGATTAATCGCCAGGTTTACGGTTTCTCCAACTTTGGCTCCACCCACGATTTCAAGCAGATCCGACGTACTTTTCACCGTTTTATTATTTACTTCGACGATGACGTCGTTTGGTATGA
>CAZXQI010000195.1:0-3982 GCA_964643005.1 uncultured Saprospiraceae bacterium
AGGGGGAATGAGGTTATCTCCCTTTTGCCCTTTGGCGATTTTAAAAAAATGTCCCTCGGGTTTCCCGATAGCTAAATTCGCAAGATTGACCCAATTAACAAAAGTTATTTTTTGAGGCTTTCCATTCCGTCGGCTACACGGAGGGGGCGATATTTTTGTAAAGTATTTGCCCAAACCTAATAGACGGGGCGGGTTTTTTTAAGGTATTTTTTGAGGCTTTCCATTCCGTCGGCTACATGGAGGGGGCGATATTTTTGTAAAGTATTTGCCCAAACCTATAGACGGGGCGGGTTTATTTTCAGAAAAACTAACTTTACACTTTCTAAATCGCCCGGGCTTCGTTCAGCCCCAGTCTGTTCCAAAAAAGAAAACGGGAATACATGTCAGAGGTTTTCACTTTTCTTCAGGTAGGATTCAATCATATTGTCGATTGGGAAGCCTTCGACCACCTGCTTTTTATCATCACGCTGTGCGCCGTTTATCGCTTAGCCGAGTGGAAAAAGATATTCATTCTGATTACGGCTTTCACCATCGGCCACTCGCTGACGCTGATATTGGCGGGTCTGCACATCCTGCGGATTCCCGCTGCATTAGTAGAGTTCCTGATCCCCGTGACGATTGTGGCGACGGCGCTGCACAACGTCTGGTCAAAAAGTCCTGAGGGCGATTTGTTTTCAAAAACCGTTTCCATCAACTATTTCTTAGCGCTATTTTTTGGCCTGATCCACGGGATGGGCTTTGCCAACTATTTCGAGACGCTCATGGGCGAATCGGGCAATGTTGTACTGCCTCTTCTTTCCTTTAATTTAGGCATCGAAACGGGGCAAATACTGATTGTTTTGTTGTTCTTCGGCTTCTTTTACCTGATGAGTCGCCTGTTCTCTTTTGGGCATCGCTCCTGGAATCTGTTTATCTCGGGCGCCGGCGCCGGCGGGGCGCTGCTACTGATTGTACAAAGCTTTATTAATTAACGCATCATGCTGGTTTTCAGGATATTGGCATTTATTCTCAGTTTCGGTATCGGCGCCGGTCCGAGTCCGACCGGCAGTCTGCACGACCTGAAAATGAGCGTATGCGAAACGACTTTCCTGCCCCGATCCCAGAGCTTCGAACTCAAATTTTACCTGTTTCAGGATGACTTCCGGGAGGTTCTGTACAACGACCCTCTGGCAGAGAAATTAGACGTAGAAGATGCGACGGCGTACATTCTAAAGCACTTTGAATTGCTGGTCAACGGACAAAAGCAGCCGGTCAGTTTTCAGTCTGTCCGGGAAAAGGGCGATCAGGTGCTTTTGCAGTTTACCTCTGCGAAAATTTCCTCCGGCATTTCAAAAGTCCAGGTAAAAAACACCTTGCTGATTGAAAAATTTCGCAAACAGACCAATATGGTATATCTCATTCTCCCCGGAAAATCAAGGCAGACATTGATGCTGAATGCGTCCAAAGCGGAAGGGGCATTTTCGATTTGAATGGTATTTCCATGCGCCATTTTTTTAAAAAAAATATTTTTAAGGGCATGGGAAAATTTACAGGCATCATCAATTTTTTGAAATATTACCAACATATTCAGGCTTTCTCCGAAAAGCGGAGCTGAAAATTGGGGGAGGAAATTCGCAGGGCAGGGTTTCCAGCAGATGGTTTTTGACGAAGCTGAAAATCAGTTCGGATTTACTTCGTACCTGAAGCAGATTTTTCTTTGATTTTCTGTAGGACTTCAAAAGAACTTAACTACTTACGATTTTTTAAAAAAACGCCCTCTCCCATTTTTCTTTTTTGTTCCAAATGGCGTCCTGAATACCATTTTCGGAGAAAAATAAAATCTATTACAGATGAAATATCAACTGACTATTCTCGCAATGCTGCTATTTTTTGGCAGCGGTATTTACGCTCAAAAGACTTCCAATCACGGCAATAAATTCGAAGACCTCGACTACATGCTGCCCGATCCTACGCCTTATCGGGGCGTGGACGGCAATCCGGGGCCGGAGTACTGGCAGCAGGCGGTGGATTACGATATTGACTGCACGCTCGACACGGAGAACCAGCGCCTGTACGGCTCGGAACTGATTACCTACCACAACCAGTCTCCGCATACGCTCAACTACCTCTGGCTCCAGCTCGACGAAAATCAGCACAAGGGCGAACTTGATCACCACCATTTCAACGGCAGCAGCATGGAAGACGTGATGAATGCTCAGGCGTTAGCCATGCTCGACCAGTGGAAAGACCTGACGGAATACGGCCACAATATAGAGGCAGTCGAGGACGCGAACGAGGCGCCCCTGTCCTACACCATCAACGGGACGATGATGCGGGTGGATCTGCCCAGGCCATTGAAAGCCGGCGATAAATACCAGTTTCGGGTCAACTGGAATTACAAACTCGTGGATCGGGTCAATGGTCCCTGGGGGCGGGGAGGCTATGAAAAGTTTGAAAAAGACGGCAACTATCTCTTTACCATCACCCAGTGGTATCCACGGCTTTGCGTCTATAGCGACGTGGAGGGCTGGCAGAATAAGCAGTTCACGGGACGGGGCGAGTTTGCCCTCAGCTTTGGAAATTTTGTGGTAAAAATGACTCTGCCGGACGACTATATGGTCGGAGGCACGGGCGAATGCATCAACTACCCCGCCATGCTCACCCCGACGCAGCTAAACCGCTGGAAGCAGGCTCAGAACGCCAAAGAACCCATCGAAATCGTCACTTTGGAGGAGGCCGTCAAAAACGAAAAGAGCAAGCCCAGCCAAACCCTGAAAACATGGATTTACAAAGCCGACAACGTGCGGGATTTCGCCTGGACGGCCAGCCGCAAATTTGTCTGGGACGCTATGCCGCACTTCAACGAAAACGGCAAACGCGCCATGTGTATGAGCTATTACGGCAAGGAAGCTTACCCGATATACAGCCGCTATTCCACGAAAGTCGTCACCCACACGCTGAAAACTTATTCCAAATATTCCCTCCCCTACCCCTACCCTGCGGCCATCTCCGTAGAGGCCAGCAACGGCATGGAATACCCGATGATTTGTTTCAATTTCGGACGGGCAGAGGAGGACGGAACCTATACGGAGTTCATGAAAAACGGCGCTATCTCGGTAATCGTCCACGAGGTGGGACACAACTACTTCCCCATGATTATCAACAGCGACGAGCGCAAATGGACCTGGTTGGACGAGGGTCTCAATACCTTCCTGCAATACCTCGCCTTGTCGGAGTTTGACAACAACTGGGATCACCGCCGGGGGCCTGCACACACGATTACGGGTTACATGGGGAAACCTTCCGACCAGTTGGAACCCATCATGACGGAGAGCGATAACATCGTGGACTTCGGCGACAACGCCTACGCCAAGCCCGCCGCCGGACTCAATATCCTCCGCGAAACGATCATGGGCAGGGAGCTGTTCGACAAGGCCTTCAAGACCTATTGCGAGCGCTGGGCATTCAAACATCCCACCCCCGCCGACTTCTTCCGTACCATGGAAGACGCCAGCGCCGTGGACTTAGACTGGTTCTGGAGGGGCTGGTTTTACGGCATTGACCCGGTGGATATCGCTTTAGATAGCATCGTCTGGCGCAAAGCCGACCTGCAAAACGACCCGGAAAAGCGCAGCGTCACCAACGAGCGGAAAATGGAAGATCCCAAAGCTGCCGAAGAATATTCCGCCAGACTCAACCGCGAATCGGGAATGAGCTTCGCCGTGGAGCAGGATCCGAAATTGCAGGACTTCTACTACAACTACCGCCCCTGGGAGACGGAAGACTCCATACAGGTCATTACCACGCACCTATACGACAACACTTTCACCAAAAAGGAAAAGGAAGAAAAATTTGGAAAGAAGAACTACTACGAATTGTCCTTCACCAATAAAGGCGGCTTAGTGATGCCCATCTTCATAGAATGGACTTTCGACGACGGTACCAAAGAGGTGGAGCGCGTCCCCGTAGAAATATGGCGCAAAAATGAAAATCAGGCGACCAA
>CAZXQI010000196.1:0-3981 GCA_964643005.1 uncultured Saprospiraceae bacterium
TCTGACCCGATTTTAAATACTAAAGAATTATGAATCTGAATAATCTTACCATCAAATCTCAGGAAGCCGTACAACGGGCGCAGCAGCTCGCTATCGAGCACGGCAACCAGCAAATCGAACCCGGCCATCTGCTTGCGGCCATCATGGGGGTGGACGATAGCGCTACGCCTTTTATTTTCAAAAAATTAGGCGTCAATTACGATGCGCTAAAAAGGGCTACGGACAGCATCGTAAAGGGATATCCCCGATTGAGTGGCGATGGGAGCGGCGCAGGTCAATACTTCAGCCGCACCACCAACGAAATTATCCAGCGCGCCAATAACTATCTCAAAGAGTTTGGCGACGAATACGTGGCGCTGGAGCACCTGTTGCTGGGTATTCTGACCGTCAGGGATAGTGTTTCCCAGATGCTGAAAGACAGCGGGGTAACGGAAAAGGGGTTGAAAGATGCTATCAACGACCTGCGCAGAGGAAGCAAAGTAACGACTGCCAGCGCAGAAGAATCGTATCAGGCGCTGTCGAAATACGCCGTCAATCTCAACGAGCGCGCCCGCAGTGGAAAACTCGACCCCGTCATCGGTCGGGATGAAGAGATCCGCCGGGTGTTGCACATCCTGGCGCGACGCACCAAAAACAACCCCATTTTAGTCGGCGAACCCGGCGTGGGTAAAACGGCTATCGCCGAGGGCCTGGCTCATCGTATCGTCAGCGGAGACGTGCCAGAAGATTTGAAAGAAAAAGAAATCTGGGCGCTCGACATGGGCGCGCTCATCGCAGGTGCTAAGTATCAGGGAGAATTTGAAGAGCGCCTCAAATCCGTAGTGAACGAGGTGGTTGCCGCCGACGGGCGGATTTTTCTTTTCATTGACGAAATCCACACCCTCATAGGCGCCGGCAAATCGCAGGGAGCAATGGACGCCGCTAATATCCTGAAGCCGGCCTTAGCCAGGGGAGACCTGCGCGCTATCGGCGCCACAACTTTGAACGAATACCAAAAATACTTCGAGAGCGACAAAGCGCTGGAGCGCCGTTTCCAGACTGTCATGGTGGACGAACCCGGCGAGGAGGATGCCATCTCTATTCTACGGGGACTGAAGGAGCGCTACGAGACGCACCACAAAATTAACATTCGGGACGAGGCCATCGTGGCGGCGGTGCAACTGAGCACCCGCTACATTACCGAACGCTTTCTGCCGGATAAAGCCATTGACCTCATTGACGAGGCTGCCGCCCGCCTGCGCCTTGAAATGAACTCCATGCCCGAAGAACTGGACGAAGTGGAGCGCAAAATCCGGCAATTGGAAATTGAGCGCGAAGCAATGAAGCGCGAAGCCGACCTGGATTACCCGAATGAAGAGATGCGGGTAAGCGCCAACGAGCGGGTTGAAAAAATCAACGAAGACATCGCTAACTTAGAAGAAAAGCGCAATGCGCTGAAAGCCAGATGGGAGAGCGAGCGGGAGGTGGTACACGGCATCCAGCAGGCTAAAGAAACCATAGAGCGCCTGAAGCAGGAAGCTATGCGCATGGAGCGGGAAGGGAGATTCAGCGAAGTGGCGGAGATACGCTACGGCCGCATTCCCGATGAAGAAAAGCAATTGACGGCGCTCAATACCCGCCTTCAGGAGATGCAGACGGACGGCAAATTGCTCGTCAAGGAGGAAGTGGATGCCGAAGACATCGCCGAAATCGTCGCCCGCTGGACGGGTATTCCCGTTACCCGCATGTTGCAGAGCGAGCGGGAAAAACTACTCCACCTCGAAGATGAATTGCACCGTAGAGTTGTCGGGCAGGACGAAGCTGTGGAAGCGGTCAGCGACGCTATTCGCCGCAGCCGTACCGGATTAGGCAACGAGAAGCGCCCCATCGGGTCGTTCCTCTTCCTCGGAACGACAGGCGTAGGGAAAACGGAGCTGGCCAAAGCGCTGGCCGAATACCTGTTCGATGACGAAAACCTGCTGACCAGAATTGACATGAGCGAATACCAGGAGCGCCATAGCGTCAGCCGCCTTGTGGGAGCGCCTCCTGGATACGTCGGCTATGACGAGGGCGGCCAGTTGACGGAGGCAGTGCGCCGCAAGCCTTACTCGGTTGTCCTTTTAGACGAGATCGAAAAGGCGCATCCCGACGTGTTCAATATCCTGCTACAGGTGTTAGAGGATGGCCGCCTCACCGACAACAAAGGCCGGACGGCGAACTTCAAGAACACGGTGGTCATTATGACGAGCAATATCGGCAGCGACATCATTCGGGAGAATTTTGAAAAAATAACGAGAGCGAATCACGACGAGGTAGTGGAGAGCACGAAGGCTATGTTGTTCAACCTGCTCAAACAGACGGTGAGGCCGGAGTTCCTGAACCGTATTGACGAAGTCATCATGTTCCAGCCCCTGAGCGCGCAAAACATTCGGGCCATCGTGGATTTGCAACTGCGCCAGGTGATAGAAACTTTGCGCAAGCAGGAAATTGACCTTTCCTTCACGCCACAGGCCGCCAGGTTTATTGCGGAGGAAGGCTTTCATCCTGAATTTGGCGCCCGGCCTGTGAAGCGGGTCATTCAGAAAAAAGTGCTGAACGAACTGAGTAAACAGTTGCTGCTTGGCAAGATTCAGCCAAAAACAAAAGTTATGTTGGACGTGTTTGATGGACAGGTCGTTTTTCGCGCGCTGCGCGCTGAAGAAGCCGTTGTAGTTTAAGGAAGGCGGCGCCTGTTAGAATCAGCCGGCAACTGATTAAAGATAATTTTTAGTTTTTCTCATAGATGTGTTTCCAGCCGGGTATTTTGAAATGGTTCAGAATGCCCGGCTGTTTTGATTGTATCCTCTTTATTGCATCGGCTATTTGACGAGCCTGTTTTGAAATTTTATTTTTAAAAAGCAAGGGTGGAAAATCAAAGCTACTTTTGTATAATAAATTGACTCAATATGAAATATTGCACTGCTCTCTTCTTCTCTTTTCTCACTTTTTTCACTCCTATATTTGCTCAATCCGGCGGCAGCCAGGTAGCGGACGCTGAAGTGTCGGCGCTCATTCCCGAAGAGAATTCACTGCTGTGGCGTATTAGCGGCAACGGGCTTTCGACGGCTTCTTATCTGTACGGCACCATACATATCATCAGTCGGGGTGATTTCTTCCTGACGGACAGCACCCTGGCGGCTATTGACCGCGCTGAATTGGTGACTTTTGAAATCAACATGAACGACATGATGAATCTGACTTCCCAGTTTTCGCTGCTGATGAAGGCTTTTATGAGCGGGAATAAATCGCTGAGGGATTTGCTGAGCAAAGAAGATTACCAGCTTGTCAAAGATCATTTTGATAAAAAAGGCCTGCCTCTTTTTCTCTTTGAGCGCATGAAGCCCATGTTCCTTACCGTCTTTGCAGATATGGATATTTCACCGGAGAGCTTTGGACAGAACGACTCTGAAATGGTTTCTTATGAATTGAAAATCAACGAGATAGCTAATGAGAAGGATAAGGAAATCGGGGGATTGGAAACGGCGGAATATCAGATGAGTATGTTTGATAGCATTCCTTATGAAGAACAGGCCAAGATGTTAGTGGAGGGCATTAAGTCTTCCGGCGCTGCCGGCGAGGGCTTTGACAAAATGATAGAATTGTATAAAAGTCAGGACATCAACGGCATGATTGAGATGATGGACGACGACCAAAGCTTAGGAGGACGGGAAGACCTCCTATTGGTGACGCGCAATAAAAACTGGATTCCGGTAATGGGGGAAATGATGAAAAAACAACCGGTCTTTTTTGCTGTAGGCGCCGGCCACCTCGGCGGCCCCAATGGCGTGATTGCCCTGCTGCGAAAAGAAGGCTATCAGGTGACTTCCGCCAGATAATGGAAGGATTCAGGCTGCTCTTTAGCGCTCCTATCGGCAATTTCTTCGATCTCAAAATTTTTATTTTTAAACGAAGTTGTCTAGCGTATTTTTCCTGCCTTTCGGAGCAGGATGGCTGAAAATGCTA
>CAZXQI010000197.1:0-3973 GCA_964643005.1 uncultured Saprospiraceae bacterium
GCCGCACGACCTTCAGGGCCTGCTCGATCTGATGGGGAAGGACGAATTCAACCGCCGCTTAGAAGAGGGGTTCGTCGCTTCTCGCAAATGGAAATTCAATTCTGAATATACCGACGACAACAGCCTCTTAGCAATGGGCGTGCTGCCGATCAATCACGGCAATCAGCCAAACATGCAGGCGGCCTATCTTTTCAACTACTCCGGCAAACCCTGGCTGACGCAAAAATGGGCGAGGGAAATCATGGAGGTGTATTACGGCGCCGGCCCTATGGACGGCTGGCCGGGCGACGAAGATCAGGGGCAAATGGGTGGCTGGTACGTGATGAGCGCCATGGGACTTTTTGAAATGCGCGGAGGCTGCGAAGTCGAACCGGTGTACGAAATCGGCAGCCCGATCTTCGACAGAGCGACCATCAGACTGGATCCCGACTACTATCCAGGCGGGACTTTTACGATTGAGGCAGTCAATAATTCCAAAGAAAATAAATACGTGCAATCCGCTACTCTCAACGGCAGGCCTCTGACGAAGCCCTGGTTTTATCACAAAGAATTGGCGAAGGGTGGAAAGCTAATCCTGGTGATGGGGCCTAAGCCCAATGAGAGTTGGGGAAGTCAACCCGGGGATGCGCCGCCTTCCATGTCAACAGAGTAGTCCGGGTTATTTGGGAAGCCATGGAGGATCGCCCATTTCTATTTTTTAAAAAAATCTGAGTCAGACAATTTTTAATACAAGGATTGAAAATCAGAAGGATAAATTGAACACAGCAAGTTTGTACAATTGGAAAATATACCTGCTTTTACTGATACCATTTTGCAGTTGCAAAAAGGCAAATTCGGCTTTATTTCAACTGCTGCCGCCCAACCAGACGGGGGTTCATTTTTCCAATCAATTGTCAGAAGGGGACAGTCTGAACATTCTCAACTACGTATATGCCTTCAACGGGGCGGGCGTGGCCGTTGGCGATTTTAATAATGACGGGTTGGAGGATATATTTTTCGCAGGGAACGAAGCGTCCTGTAGCCTGTATCTCAATCAGGGCGCCATGCGCTTTGAAGACGCAGGCGAACAGGCGGGTCTTCAAACGACGGCCTGGTGTACGGGCGTCGCCGTAGCGGATATCAACGGGGACGGATGGTTAGATATTTACGTCTGCGTGGCGGGACATCCCGAACCGGAAAAGCGACGCAACCTGCTGTTTATCAATCAGGGCGCTTCGACTCAGGACGGGAAGGCGGGGACGCCGGTTTTTAAGGAAATGGCGTCTGAATACGGTCTGGCCGACATGGGTTACGCCACACATGCCGCCTTCTTCGACTACGACCTCGACGGCGATTTAGACCTCTATGTGCTGAACCACGCCAACGACCGGGAGACCCTGAACACGCCTTTGGAAAAAAAGATAAGCGGCGAGGGCGCCAGCAACGACCGCCTTTACCGCAATGATTCTTCGCCGGAAAATGGGGGAATGAAATTTACCGAAGTCGCTAAAGAGGCCGGGATTCTGACGGAGGGCTACGGCCTCGGTCTTGCAGTCGGCGACTTCAACGGGGACGGTTGGCCGGATATCTACGTCGCCAATGACTTCATTTACAACGACCTGCTGTATATCAACCAAAAGGGCCAAAAATTCAGCAACCAAATTTCCGACTACCTGCGGGTGCAGACTTACAACAGCATGGGCTGCGACTTAGCCGACTTCAACAACGACGGTCAGCCGGATCTCGTCACGGTAGATATGCTTCCGGAAACTGATTTCAACTGGAAAATGATGGCAGGCTCGATGACCTGGGACAAGTGGCAGCTCATTGAGCAGGCGGGCTATGAACCGCAGTACATGCGCAATACCCTGCAACTCGCCCCCGCCCATCCGTCGCTTACCGGCGCTAAGTTTCAGGAAATCGGGCGGCTGGCAGGCATCAGCGCTACGGACTGGAGCTGGGCGCCACTCTTCGCCGACTTCGACAACGACGGCTGGAAAGACCTGTTTGTCAGCAACGGCTATTTGCACGATATCACCGATCGGGATTTCATAGACTATACGAACAATCTGTCCATGTTCAAAAGTCAGGAACAGGCCAACCGGGAATTGTTGCCGCAGGTGAAGCAGCAGAAGGGAAAGGTATTGCCCAACCGCATTTTCCAAAACAGGGGCGACCTGACTTTTTTCCCAAAAAACGAAGCCTGGGGTCTCTCCCACCCTTCCTTCTCCAACGGCGCCATCTACGCCGACCTCGACAACGACGGCGATTTAGACCTGGTAGTCAGCAACCTGAACGAGCCGGCTTTTATTTATGAAAACCAGTCTGATAAACTACAGGGACACAATTATTTACAAATAAAATTAATAGGTCTGTCGGGCAATTCTCAGGGAATCGGAACGAGCGTCAGGGTATGGCTAAACGGGAAGCAACAATATTTGGAACAATACCTTTCGAGGGGATTCATGTCGTCCACGACTTCCATCCTGCATTTTGGACTGGGAGAAAACAGCCTGGCAGATTCGCTCATCCTGCGCTGGCCGGACGGCAGACAGCAGAAGATAGAGCAGATTTCAGCGAATCAGGTTTTGACGCTCCAACAAAGCGAGGCCAGTCTCTTTGCGCCAACTATCCCGCCAAAGTCTGCTGTCTATTTTACAGAAGCTACGAGCCGCTACGGTCTCGAATTTACTCACTCTGAAGTATTGTTCAACGATTTTCGCTACCAGCCATTGCTACCGCATGGTCTTTCGGAAAAGGGCCCGCCCATAGCAGTCGCCGACCTGAACGGCGACGGTCTGGATGACTGCTTTATCGGCGGAGGAAAAGCGCAGGCGGGAAGGCTTTTTTTTCAAAAACCCGATGGGGGTTTTTTCCAAAAAGATTTGCCGGAAGGTAGCTGGGCGAAAGATACGGACGCCCTAATTTTCGACGCCAACGGCGATGGGTTTAAGGATTTACTGTTGAGCAGCGGAAGCGGCGAGTTTGGCGCCGAAAGCCCACTCTACCAGCCCCGCCAGTATATCAACGATGGGAAAGGGAATTTTACGCTGGCGGAAAATGCTCTTCCCAAAATCCACACGCCCAACAACTGTATCGCCGCCGCCGATTTTGACGGCGATGGAGATTTGGATTTGTTCATCGGCGGCGAGGCCATACCCGCCAGTTATCCGATGGCCGGCCGCAGCTATCTGCTCCGCAACGAGGGCGGAAAGTTTACCGATGCGACGGACTCATCGCCTGATTTGCTCCATCCCGGAATCGTACATGCAGCCTTATGGGCCGACTTAGACGGAGACGACATTCCGGAATTGATATTAGCGGGCGAATGGATGCCCATTTCTATTTTTAAAATTGAAGAGGGTCGCTTAGTCAGCCATCCTAAACTTCAACTTCCAAATACCAACGGCTGGTGGACGGCGTTGGTTATCAGTGATTTAAACAGCGACGGCTATCCCGATATCGTGGCCGGCAATCACGGTTTGAATTCTCGATTTCGGGCTGAAGTCGAAAAGCCTCTCAGCATTTATGCGGCAGACTTTGACCAAAATGGCAGCGTGGACGGCGTGCTTTGTCGTTTTATTGATGGCAGCGAAAAGCCCATGTACCAGCGCGCCCAGTTGTTGGCTCAGATTCAAAAATTGAAAAAGCAATTTCCTCGGTACGCGCTGTACGCCAAAGCCAACATGGAGGAAATTTTTGGAAAAGAAGCCCTGGCTTCGGCGCAGCGATGGGAATGTCAGGTTTTGCAGTCGGCCATTTTCATCAATGACAGCGGGCGGGGATTTTCGATGAAGCCGCTTCCTATACAGGCGCAACTGGCGCCTGCGCACGCCATTCTTTGCGAAGATTTTAATCGCGACGGAAAGATGGACATTTTGCTGGCGGGCAATTCCGAAGTTTTCGATGTGACCACAGGTTATCTGAACTCCTCGAACGGCCTGCTGCTTATGGGGTACGGGGAAGGCGATTTTTCCACTCAGACTCCTGTGCA
>CAZXQI010000198.1:0-3759 GCA_964643005.1 uncultured Saprospiraceae bacterium
ATGCACGACCATTTTGAAATAATTATTTTACAAGGTCAATAGCTCAACGCGTTAATCTAATAAAATGAAAGCCGCTGGCAAAGCACACAACGCCAACCGCCGCCAAATCTAACCCGCAAAGCCAACGCAGGCAAACAGGTGGGTCAGTTTGCCATGAAATGGATGGATCAATTTACCGTGAAATTGACAGTCTCCGACTATCTCCACCTTGTTGCCCTCTTTTTTTCGAATCCGACTATCTCCACTTTTTCCCTTTCTTATTCTTTTTCAAAAAAGCGGTATAGCACAGTTGGTTAGAGCGTCCCGACGCACACCGGAAAAACGATGGCTTCTTCTTTAGCCGTTCTTCAAAATCCAATCGGCGATAAGTTTTAGCGCTGTGGGGGAGAAGGTCTCTTCAATGCTGTGGTATTCGCTGGGAGATCCGGTTTTGGCAGTTTGGAAGAGGTGGTTCAGGCCGGGTAGCTCCTCAATGGTGAAGTGTTTGTTCTTCGCCTTTTTGAGAGAGGAGCGGATGGCTTCCAGGTTAGACTTAGGATCTACCTGTAGATCCTTTTCACCGTTGAGGGCGAGGACGGGACATTTTAACTTTTTCAGATTTACCGCCGGATCGTAGCGCAGGAAGTAGAACATCCAGGGGGAGAGGTACAGGTTCTGACTGGCAATGAGAAACTGTCCTTTTGAGCTGGCGGCTTTTTTGTCGGCCTCGGAGAGTTCATCGTATAGCGAGAGGAGCAGGGGAGCGATTTCCTTGCGCAGTTTAACGGTATCCGATTCGCTGAGGATGAGGTCGAAGATTTGTTTGTTGTGCTTTTGGCTAATGGCTATTTCCTGCTCGGAGGCGCCTTCCGCTCGCGCTATCAGCTCTTGTTGAGTTAGCAGGAGCTCGGCGCCGCGCAGCCCTGTCCCCGCCAGCAGGACGATGAAGTTGACTTCTTTGGTTTTCGCTGCGACGATGGGCGCGATCATGCCGCCTTCGGAATGGCCGACAATGCCGATCTTTTTCTTCTTCATGTCGGGGCGGGTTTTGAGATATCGAACTGCCGCCAGCGCATCGCCGGCAAAGTCCCGGGTGGTGGCTGTGGCAAAATTGCCGCCCGACTGGCCGACGCCCCGGTCATCGTAGCGCAGTACGCCGATGCCTTGCCGGGTCAGATAGTCGGCGATGACGAGGAATGGCTTATGATCGAGCATTTCCTCGTTTCGGTCCTGTGGCCCGCTGCCGCTGACGAGTACGACTACGGGAAACTTTCCTTTCTCATTCGGCAGCGTGAGCGTACCGGCGAGGGTAATTCCTGCCTCCGAATTTTTGAAGAAAACTTCTTCCTCGCGATAGGGGAAGGGCGGCTTAGGCTCCTGCGGCCGGTGGACGACCTCCTTTTCGACGACCTGCCTGCCCAATGTCAGCGGCAGTTCCATGTTCCGCTGCGTAAAGGTTCCGCTGAGTTCGGAGAGGTCGCTGTTGGCCGTAGCCAGGTACTCCGCCTGGAGCAGGGGCATTTTGACGCTCAGATTTGGAGCTTCGAAAACTACATCGCCTGCTGGAATACCATAGCTGTTTTGATCGGGACTGTCTATGAGGGCGGCGAGTTTGCCATCTGTTTCGGAAATGTGAAAGACGAGGCGCAGTTTGATTATGTTCTGTACGTTCAGCGTGCCGTACCAGTCGCCGGTGATTGAATTTTGACCAGGAGCGGCAAAGGCGGCCATAGAGAGAAAGAGCGCTACCAGGGCTGAGGTTTTGATGACTTTCATTATTTTATTTTTCTTTTTTTTAAAAAAATTACGAAGTGCGAGCGATGCCCGAAGTTGGCACATTTGCCTTTAGGGTAAAAAAAAATCGATGAAAAAAATGATTTTTGAACGTAGCGCCCGAGCTAAATGATATTTATTACAGAGAATGCGGAGAATGTCGGGGGTATGGAATACAGTGCCGTGAGCGGGTTTTACCCATTGAGGACGTGATTTTTTTTAAAATGAGAACGCGGAGAGCGGAAGGGCGGGAGCCTGCGAGTCGTCTGACTAAATCGAAGACCTTTGCACTGAGAAAAATCCGAACGAAGTTCTCACAGGCTCTTCATCAATGGCTGCAATTATTACTTTTGCCTTTGGCTGGCGAAGGATGGGAGGCCGGAGGAGTTTTAAAATAGTTTACAAAAAGCAAAGGGATAAGGCGACGTGAATATCCACGGCGCCCCACCCGATAAGACGATGGCATTAGATCAGGTAGATGTAGATACTTTGGAAGAGAAAAAAAAGGGTGGGAAGGAAATGTCCTTTTTTGATCACTTAGAAGAATTGCGCTGGCATATCATCCGCTCACTGGCAGCCATTCTCGTATTTGCCGTGGGCTTGTTTTTTTTGAAAGATATCGTGTTCAATACGGTAATCTTCGGGCCGAGGAATCCCAACTTTATTACTTACCGGGCGGTTTGCGGATTTTCCAACTTCATTGGCCTGGGCGACAATCTCTGCTTTTATCCAAAGGGCTTTGAACTGATTACCCCTGATATGGGCGAGCTTTTTATCACGCACATGAAGGTTTCGGCGCTGTTGGGATTCGTGCTGGCTTTCCCCTATATTTTTTGGGAAATATGGCGCTTTGTCAAACCCGGACTTTATGACAAGGAACAGCGGGTGACGAAGTATGCGGTTGCCATTTGCTCGTCTTTGTTCGTCACGGGAGTATTGTTCGGGTATTTTATCATCTCGCCCTTTGCTGTGAGCTTTTTGACCGGCTATCAGCTTCCGGGAGTGGAAGCAACGCCGGCCTTGGAATCATACATCAGCTATCTGGTTATGTTTACCCTCCCGACCGGCCTCGTCTTTGAAATGCCGGTGGCGGCTTATGTGCTGACTAAGATTGGTCTCATCTCTTCCAATTTCCTGAGAGAATACAGGCGACATTCTATCGTCGCCATTTTTATTATCGCAGGCGTCATTACCCCGCCTGACGCCTTTAGCCAGATTCTGGTGGCTGTGCCTCTCCTGGGTTTGTACCAGATTAGTATTATAGTGGCGAAAAAAGTGGAGAAACAACAGGCGCTGGAAGAAAAGATGGGCGCCTGACAAACAAATGCTATGCAGAGAATCTCTTCTAATTCAACCTTATTCCTCAAAATATTCCTTCCGACCTTTTGGATAGTCTTCTTCGGAATCTTCACCATAGCTGTTTCTCAACTGGACAACAACTACTTCAACGGAGCTTCGGCTTTTTCCGTGAAACTATTTCTCGTGTCGTTTTTCCTGGTAGGAACCGCCCTGCTGTATTTTACCCTGATGAGATTGAAGAGGGTAGAACTGGACGACCTGTATGTCTATGCCTCCAATTATTTTAAAACCTACCGTTACCCCTATCACAACGTGGAAAAGATCACGGAGCGCAATATGCTGTTGTTTCACATCCTCAGCGTTCATTTGAAAACTCCCGGGAAATTCGGTGGGAAAATCACCTTCCTGCTGGATGAGCAGATGCTCAGAGCATTTCTCGAAAAGCATCCCGAAACGGCGGAGACGATTGGCAGCCTCAGAATAGAGATGAAAAATTAGACTGTCGAAAAATGGGTGGAGGGAGCGCACTTCATTTTTTAAAACTCCCGACAGGGTCTTTTTCTGATTTCAAATGAATTTCCCACAGAACATTTTTACCTGCGAATGGAATGAGGCTTTCCCCTGCCTTTTCTCTTTTTGGTATTGAGGGACGGGCTTGTCGGGCGGCGGGTAATTTTCTCCCAGCCAGACCAGCACATGCAGTTGATT
>CAZXQI010000199.1:0-3694 GCA_964643005.1 uncultured Saprospiraceae bacterium
ATTACATCTAAGGTTCCATCAAAACGGCCCTCGATGACGGCATTTTTACAGCGGATGGTACCTTCTATAGTGCCGGTAGGGCCAATGATTACTTTGGCTTCGCAATTCAGCTCGCCTTTGATGGCGCCATCAATGCGGATATCGCTGGTTGCCTTGATCTTTCCTTCCACATAAGTTCCCTGCACAAGGCTGTTCAGAGAATGAGTAGCAGGAGAAGGGATAATTCCTGATTTGCCTGAATCTGTTTTTTTGCTTTTACTAAACATTCGGATTGTGTTTTGTTAATCTGCGAGCATTTTCAATGCATTGTCTTCAAAATATCTTGTAAAGACTCTACAGCACATTAGCTGATTTCAGAATCTTAAAAAATCTATTTTTTGTAGTTTTCTGCATGCTGTTAAAAGGCCGAAGATAAAGGTTTTTCTGTTTACCTAATAATCAAGGATGAAATTGTATAGAATGTAGAGTTTTAAGGTAGGCTCCTTCCTTAGCTAAAATACTTGTGGAGTGCGAAGCTATAGCAAAAAAAATATCCCACCTCCAATATGTGCCGGTGGGATATTTTGTTCGGCTTTCGCCGGTCAAGTGAACTCCTTAAGCGTCAAATAGTCGTTAGAAGTTAGGGCAGTAAACGCCTCTGCGCTCGTTGCCACAGAATTTATAGGCAAGGGCAAATTCAAATGCGCCGTTATGGTTACTGGCAGGCTTCAGCGCTGAAACATTGACGTCGTAGCTAAAGCCCAGGGTAAACTGGTTGTAGTCAAAGCGGGTAGATAAGATGACAGCATCCGTCAGGATACCGGTTTCAACCTTATTGGAGAGACGCACCCATGTTCCAAAATAGAAGGCTTGATAGTTACTAAAATTACCTTTTCCGCTTCCCAGCAGGAACTTCAGGCTGGTGCCGGAATTGAGTTGGAAGGACGGCCCCTGGAACATGGCAATGACGCCAGGCACCAGACCCAGCTTTGGCGCTACTTCAAATTCGCCGCCGGCGTGAATCGTAAATCGGCTGTACAGGAAATCTTTTGTGTCTTTGTAGAAAGACTGGTTGGCTCTGTTCAGGTGGTGATAAGCGCCGCCGACATAAAGGTTGTTGTTTTCATCGAAAACGGAGAACCAGAGAAGACCCGCAGCGAGGTCGGCAAAGATGAAGTTATCAGCATCGAGGTTGTCTTCGAGTGAAGGACGGCCGCTATCCCAGCCTCCTTCTCCATCGTGTTGAGTGCCCCAACGCAGTTTTTGAAAATCCAGACTTCGTTGCGCTAATCCTCCTTCTGCGCCGACTACCAGGTAGTGCGACTGTTTTCTGTCGCCTCCCATCCGCTTACTGTAAGATCCTGAAATCTTACCTGTCATGGTTGCAAAATTCGCTTCACCTGCCTGGTCTCCCCAGAAGGTGCCGCCGATGCCAAAATAGTCGTACCTGCCGACAGGTATTTTCTGATCATAAGAAACCGAATAGGTAGAGAAGGAATTGCTTTTCAGAACGCTTGCCCACTGGTTTCGATAGTTGCCCGTCAGACGGATGTTACAGTTCATCAGCCCCGTCATTGCTGGGTTCAGATTCAACGGGGACAAGTAAAATTGAGAGAAATGAATGTCCTGGGCATTCGCGATTAGACCTGATGCGAGGAGGAAAGCTAAAAGTAAATGTTTCAATTTCATCATTAAATAGGTTTACAGAACAAAAAGAGCGATGGAATATTTCAAGGTATTCCGCATTTTCAAAATGCAATAATATAGAATACTGTGAAATTAAGAGGGAATTCGGTGTTAAAACAAAAAAATTTTTTGTGGGGAGCTAATTTCGGACTAATTACAAAATTGGAACCAAATCACGGTGGGCATTCAAATCGAGAAACGCCTTTCCGCCTGCAATTATTTTACAAAAGGCTTTTTAAGAATCTATGCGCTCTTCCTTCTTCGCCAGATAAAGCGGCACAATAGCGAGGGTATGAATCCAAGAATAAAGGAGCGTGTAAACCTGAACCTTCAGAAGCTGACAGGTTGCTGCACTCTGGTTTTCAAACAGCGTTAACCATTTGTAAAACAATTTAGATAAAGTTCTACCTCCTGTCAAAATTGTTAATTTCGCACCGATTTTTCGAATCAGGCGCTCAATGAGATACGTACGAGTACCGCTTTTTTTCGATTCTAAAACTAAAAAACACGCCAATGAATTATCGAGCATTTATTTTAATTCTTTCAATCCTGGCAACCCAAAGTCTTTTTGCCCAAAAAGATGATCCGGTGCTCTTTTCGATAGAAAACAACCCTGTGCATCTTTCAGAATTCAAATATATCTACTCAAAAACCAACGGGCAAAAAGCCGATTTCTCCAAGGCATCTCTACAGGAGTACTTAGATTTATACACCAATTTCAAATTGAAAGTGCAGAAGGCCAGAGATATGAAACTCGACACGATCTCGTCCCTGCAACAGGAGTTGGCGGGGTACCGGCGTCAATTGGCTGATTCCTACCTCATTGACCGCGAAGTGACAGAGAAATTAGTAGAGGAAGCTTACGAGCGCAGCAAGTTTGATTTAGACATCAGTCAGATACTCGTCTCTGTCGCAGAAAATGCCGCTCCCGCCGATACGCTGGCTGCCTGGAAAAAGATTTTGGAAGCCAAACAAAAGTTGGAAAAAGGAGAAGACTTTGGCAGCGTGGCGGTATCCTTTTCTAACGACAAATCAACCTTAAACGACCTGGGGCACATCGGTTATGTCACGGCGCTGTTTCCCAATGGATTTTATAACTTAGAAACAGCCGCATACAAGACTCCCACCGGCCAGATAGTAGGCCCGGTTCGCTCCAGCGCCGGTTACCATCTCATTCTGGTGCATGGCCGCCGACCGGCTCGCGGAGAAATCGAAGTGGCTCATATCCTCGCCCGCTTTGACAAATACCCTGGAGATTTAATCAAAGTAAGGAGGAGCATTGATTCGGTTTATTCAGAGCTACAGGAAGGGCTTTCATTTGAATTCGCCGCACAAAAGTATTCCGACGACAAAGCGACTTCCGCTAAGGGTGGATATATCGGTTTCTTTGGAATCAACCGGTACGAGAAAGTTTTTGAGGACGCCGCCTTTAGTCTCCAAAACGACGGCGACTATACTTTGCCGATTCAATCGAGCATTGGCTGGCACATTATTAAAAGAATCAGCTTAAAGCGCGACGAGCCTTATCAGGTTGTCAAATCGCGTTTGCAAACGATGATAAAGCAAGACGCAAGGTTCGATTTAGCTCGCCGGGCTATGATTGAACGCATCAAAAAAGAATCGGGCTTTAAAGAACATCATACAACCTTGCAACAATTCACTAAGTCTTTGGAGGCCGATTCTGCCAAAACATTTCTGACTTATAAATGGAAAGCGTCAGAGTCGCCATCAACGGAACCTTTATTTTCATTTGGAAATGATATGACTGCAACGCTGGGAGATTTCGAAGGCTACGCACAAAGGGCTTCTCGCATTCGCCAGCAAATGGCAGGCTCGGGAATTCCGGTTGTCGTCAATCGCCTCTACAATGATTTCGTGGATGAAAATGCCATGAAATCAGAAGAACACCTTTTGGAAACAAAATACCCTGAATTCAAATCGCTCATGCGCGAGTATGAAGAAGGCGTACTACTATTTGAAGTGACCAAAATGGAAGTCTGGGATAAAGCATCCATAGATACGGTAGGCT
>CAZXQI010000200.1:0-3667 GCA_964643005.1 uncultured Saprospiraceae bacterium
CCCAAAATCAAATGGGAGGTGGAATACCATCACAACCCAAAGGACAAACCGACCCCCGAACTCAAAGCTTACATGCTGTCTATCAGCTCTGCTCTGAAAGAACTGCTAAAACTGAATCCCCTGTTCAAGGAGCAAATCAACATGGTCGTCTCGCAACTGAACTACGAAGCGCCCGGGCTGACCATGGACGTCATTTCCAACCTGCTCACGGCCGCCCCGGATAAATTGCAGGAATTGTTAGAGACTTACGATCTCTACGAGCGCGCCAATCTGCTGATACGCCTGATAAGGGAGGAATTGGAAGTGGCGCAAATCCAGCAAAAAATCCAGTCGCAAATTGACGAACAAGTCAGCAAGCAGCAAAAGGAATTCTTCCTCAGGGAGCAATTGCGCGTCATCAAGAAGGAACTCGGCATTGAAAAAGAAGACAGCGAAACTGAAATTGAAAAAATCCAGAAGAAGCTCGTCGGCAAAGAGCTTTCCGAAGAGGCGCAAAGCGTGGTGAACGAAGAGCTTCAAAAGTTGGAAACCCTAAACGCCCAGTCTCCGGAATTCGCCGTCACTCGCAATTATCTCGAGCTGATATCCGACCTCCCCTGGAGTATTTACTCCAATGACAATCAGGATATTAAAGATGCCAGGAAAATCCTCGACCGCGATCACTACGGCTTGCAGGACGTGAAGGAACTGATTCTCGAATTCATTGCCGCCGTCATCAAGCGGGGGAGCATCGGCGGGTCTATCATCTGCCTGGTAGGGCCTCCCGGAGTCGGAAAAACCTCTATCGGCCAAAGCATCGCCGATGCGCTGGGCCGGAAGTTTTTCCGGTTCTCCATCGGCGGCATGAGGGATGAAGCCGAAATCAAAGGTCACAGAAGAACCTACATCGGCGCTATGCCAGGCAAGTTGATTCAGGCGCTCAGGCGGGTGGGAACTTCCAATCCCGTCATCATGCTCGACGAAATTGACAAAATTGGAATCAGCTACCAGGGCGACCCGGCCAGCGCTCTGCTCGAAGTATTGGATCCCGCTCAGAATTTCTCCTTCTTAGACCACTATTTAGATATCCCCTACGACCTGTCAAAGGTACTGTTCGTGACAACAGCCAACCAATTAGACACCATCCCCGAACCGCTGCGGGACAGGATGGAGGTCATACGCCTCCCGGGATACATTCTCGAAGAAAAAATTGAAATCGCAAAGCGCTACCTCGTTCCCCGTCAACTAAAGGAACACGGCTTCGGCGCAAAGGACATCAAGTTTACCGACGGCGCCCTGCGCCTCATTGCGGATAAATACGCAAGGGAAGCGGGCGTTCGGAATTTGGAAAAACAAATCAGAAAGATCGTCCGCAAGATTGCCCTGGCCTCTGCCGAAAACGGGCAGAAGACTTTTTCCATTCAGGAGAAAAACATCGAGAAGTTTCTCGGAAAGCCCATTTTCTACACAGAAAGACTCTACCCCAATCCCATTCCCGGCGTCGTGCTCGGTCTGGCCTACACGGCATTTGGCGGAACGACCCTCTACATAGAGGCAGCCGGTATTCGGCACAGCGGCGGCGGCTTCAAGCAAACGGGGCAATTGGGCAGCGTCATGCAGGAGAGCGCGCAGATTGCTTATAGCTACGTGCAGTCCATCCTCTGTTGCGGCGATCCCCCCAACAATTTTTTCAATGAAAATATTATCCACCTCCACGTCCCCGAGGGAGCTACTCCCAAAGACGGCCCATCGGCAGGCATCACCATGGCGCTGGCGCTCTACTCCTTAGCCACCGGCAAAGCTGTAAAAGACGGCATTGCCATGACCGGCGAACTTACCCTGACGGGGAAGGTGCTGCCCATCGGAGGCGTCAAGGAAAAAACCATCGCCGCCCGCCGCGTGGGAATCAAAGAGCTAATACTGCCTTTCGACAATAAAAAAGACTTTGAGGAATTGCCCGACTACATCAGGGAAGGCATCAAGGTCCAATACACCGACTACTTTAAAGACGTGTTGAAAATTGCCTACAAGTAATTGGGTGGAAGCTGGATAGAAATTCCCTTCCGGGAAATTTGATGAAATCCTTTTTGGAGTAATTTTCCTCAGGGAAACTCTGCGCCTATTTTAAATGCTCAAATCGCATTTTTGCGCTCTTTCAGCCCCTCCACATAAGCATCCACTTCCCGAATAGAGCGGCGCCAGTGAATCAAATCTCCGCTCACTAAGGCGAGGATTCCGAGTAGGAACACAAAATTTCTGCTCATCTCCACAGGCTGGTCGAATGCGGGATAAAAGGGTCGGACGATTAAAACTTCTAAGCAGATAATGAAGGCGCTCAGGAGAAACAGAAAAATGGCGGCGGCGCGAGCCTGGGCGACAAAAGCCGGGTGCTTTTTTCTGAGGCATTTTTTCAAAAGCAAGGCGGCGGGCTGGTCGTAAGGGTTAATCCTCAACAATTCGCGGAGGATGTATTCGCATTTGTCAAGCTCATGGAGAAAAAAATAAGAAGAGGCTTTTCTAAAAAGCGCATATCGAAAAACGTCCTCGCCCCTGAACAACTCCACATCGTTCATCACGCTCGTTTCAATTAGCACATCGGCCATAAGAAGGTGCTTTTGGTAAGCGCCCGTCTCAAATAGGGCGTTCGTATAGGCCATCAGGATTACAAAATATTCCGCAAAATCCAGTTCTCTGATTTGCTCCTCGCAGCTTTCGTAATAGCGCACCACCGTCCGCCATTCCGTTGCGGGAATGGTCTGGAAATCTCCGTAGATTTTTGAGCGATATTTTGGTTGCAATTGCATCAGGATTGCTTTGAATGGCGCCGCTTCAGTTTCGGCGCATTTATCAGATCCCAGAGAGAGCAAAAACTAATCCTCATCGGGGAGCAGCATAAAAAGTACCGGTTTGCTGGGGCTGGCGTCTATTTCAAAAGCGGCTATTTGTAGGTTTAACAGATACAGGCCGTCTTTGATTTTGTCCGGAACAAAAATCAATTCCGTGATCGTACACTCTCTGCGAATCTCGTTCGGGTAGCGCCAAAATGCCCGATGAGAGAGCAGCCGGCCGCCGTCTTCTTCCCTGTCCACCGAGGGCAAATCCAGCAGCAAATGCTGAATCCCGCATGCTGCTAAATATTCCGTCGCGCGGTGGTCGAGATAAGGCGGATTGCCGCCGGAGTAATTCGCTCGGAGCTTGCACTCATCGTTCGGCATCGTCCGCAGGACAAAGGCTTCTGCCTCGCCCGGGGACAATACTTCCTCGATTTGTTCTTTCAAAATAACCCGATCGCCATCCGGTAGGCGCCGGGGGTACAAGGTCGCCAATTTAGCTACAAAATGAAATCGCGCCAGGCACTGGTTAATGGTAAATTTTTCTTTGGAAATATGGCCGACACATTCTGTGTGAGTTCCGTTGCCATGGGGAGTAATGTGAACTCTCAGGAAATTCACCGAACCTCCCTGCGCAGTGGAGCCGATAAAGTCGCCGGCAACGACAGGCTCTGTCTCAAAAGGCGGCGCCCAAAAACAATTAACGCTGTCCACTCCTTCTATCAAGGGAATTGAAATATCCATCGGGGCGTCCAAATCGGCCTTCCATCTTTTTCCTTGAAACTGGACGCAGGTTATAAGCTCCATGTTCTAAAATTTACCGTTCATTTTTTTTAAAAAAAAAGCTCCCAAAGCGC
>CAZXQI010000201.1:0-3627 GCA_964643005.1 uncultured Saprospiraceae bacterium
CCCCGTTAGGGGGGGGGTACAGGTAAAAGATGCCTTGTCCTAAACCAATCGCAGAGAGAATTTAATCTGGACGCCATTGCTGTCGGTTTTAATCAGGCAATTCCCATTAATGTCTTTCATTCTTGTCTGCATGTTTAACAAGCCATTTCCTGGGGAAGAGGTCAGGAGCGCCGGATCAAAACCTTTGCCGTCGTCTCTGACTAAAATCTGAAGCTCATTGTTGGCGATGGCAAAATCTATGCTGACGGCTTCCGCCTCCGAGTGCTTGACAATATTATTCAAAGCCTCTTTAAAAACCAGAAATAAGGTCCGGCGATTCGTGCCGCTGAGCGTAGCTTCGGGGATGGGATTAGGTATGTTGATTTGATAATCAATCTCCGCATTTTCCATCAACTCAATCGCGTAATGATCCATATACGAAATCAGATTAGCTAAGCTATCGTTCTTCGAGTTCACCGTCCAGATGACTTCTCTGATTTTGCCGGACAAGTCCCTGGAGGATTTACTAATTTTTCCTAAGCTCTCTCTGAGTTCGGCCTCAGTCTCTTTATTTTTAGCAATTTCTGTAAGGATGCTCAGGGCAGACAAGCCCGAACCGAGGTCATCGTGAACGTCCCGTGCGATGCGTTCCCGCTCCGCCTGAAGAGCCTGCCGCTTTTCTTCTTCTACTTTCCTGGCATGCTCCTGCTGCCTAAGTCTTGTTATAAATATTCCCCAGGTCAGGCCGGCCACCCCTAAAGCAAGTAGCAAATAAAACCAGACGGTCTCAACGAAAGGCGGCTTGATAAATATCTCAATGCTGCGTTCTTCACTCCAAATGCCATCAGAGTTGGAGGCGGCAAAACTAAAGGTGTGCTGGCCGGGTAGAATTCTGGCATACCTGGCAAAGTTTTCGGTTTCGGCATCTACCCAGGTCATATCTACATCAGCCATTTTGTATCTAAAGCGCGTACTTTCGGGGTCGCTATATTCAAGAGAAGCAAAGTAAAACGACAGGGTATTTTGGCTATGGCTAAGCCTAAGGCTTTTTATCTCGCTAATATTGGTAGCGCCTGTTTCAGCGCAAACTAAATTTAAATCTCTTTGATCATTGACCAGTATTTGGGTGATAACGGGGGAAGCTGGAGATTCAATTAATCTGACCTCTTTAGGGTCGAAGTAGTTAATGCCTTTGTTGGAGCCTAGCCAAATCTCGCCGTTCTTCCGCTGTATAGAAGCAAAAGCATTGAATTGAAGAGAGGAAAGACCGTCTGCTATGCCGAAGTTTTGGAAAGTATTGGTTGAGAGATTAAAGCGGGAAACGCCGTTGGCGGTTCCAATCCATAGGTTGCCCTCCGTATCCGGTACTATTGAGTAAACGACATCGCTGGGAAGGCCGTCGCTCTTTTTGTAGTTGGTAAGTTCAAACCGGCCATCTTTGGGAGTAAGCCGAACCAAGCCGTAACTATTCGCAATCCAAATAGAAGAATCGCCTGGCAGCTCGCAAAAGGAAGAGGATTCTCCTCTCAAAGGTATCCTTTGCCTGAGGTTAAAATTATCCTCCGAATCCATCACCCAGATTTCCTCGAGATCAAAGCAGCCCAAAACATATCCATTTCTGCTTTCATAAAGGGAAGTGAAAGGCTCGGGTTCATTTTTATTCAAAATCTCCCTCTGGATAAATTTACCTTTATCGGATTCTAAAATCTCATAGAGATATCCGGCTTGCGAGGCCATGATGATTCTCCCATTTTTCAATACGCAGGCCGCTAAAAATCGCCCGGTCAACTCCGGAACGGCTCTAAGTTTTTCATCCTTCGCCTGTCCCAAAAAAACGCCTTCCCAACTCAAAATCCAGTTTCGTCCTTTTTGATCGGGAAAGATATTTATCACCCTTTCAAGTCTCTCTTTCTTTGGTGGATCGCTGAATTCTCTCTTCCAGGTAATCGTTTTCAGCGCTTTATCGAGAACAGCTACGCCATTTGAAAAAGTCCCAATCCAAAGATTCCCTTCCAGGTCCTCTCCAAATGCGGTCACAATGGAAGTATTGCCTCCAAATGGCGGCTTTACATTGACCGACCAAAATTTGCGTTTCAAAGGGTTAAAAAACTCAACCCCTTGTTGTTCCAAACTGACCCAGACATTGTGACTGTCGTCTATGTGTATTTGCACTAACTCTTCTTTTTCAACAGAGCTAAAACTTTTTAATGATTCTTCTTCGAGAAATTTGCCCTGGCGCATATCAAAGGCCATCAGCCCCCTGTCTGATAGAATAACCAGTAAATATCGGTCATTGAATTTTTCAAAAGAAACACAACTCTCAAAGCTGGAACTGTTGGAGGGATAAAAAAACTTCGGCTCTTCCGCTCCCAATACATACAGCGCCAATCCCTTGTCAGTAGCCATCCAACAGGAGTCGTTCTGGAATATCGCCTTTCTAATATACAGTTCATACGGATCGTCTTTTGCAAAATAGGTAGCGCTATTGGTCAATTTTCCTCTGCCGTCATACTCTGACATTAATAAGCCAGGCGATTCAGTAAAGCCCAAATAAAGCACCTTTTCTACTGCGCCATTTTTGTTGGGGACCGCAGTTGCTCTCAGGGTCTTAATTGGTAGCTTATGTTTAAAAATAAAGCGCTCTGTCGGAATATTAAAAAAATATAAGTCGGCATAGTTCAAAATAGTCCATAGGTTGCCATCGCTGTCCTGATAAAAGGCATGATAACCGGCGATCGGTGAGCCATCTTCTTTTTTAAAAACGAAATGCTTAAAATTATCCGTTTTGCGGACATAGCAATTCAACCCTTCCCAGGTTGAAAACCATAAGTTTTGCTCCTTAGTCTCAAAAAAGGAGCTTTGGATATTTAAGCCGTAAAGGGAGGAGTCATCTCCGTCGGTAGGTCTATACACCTTTACCTGTCGGCCATCAAAGCGATTCAGGCCGATGAGCGAACTCAGCCAGACGAAGCCTTCGGAGTCTTTATAAACGAAGTGGTTACTCCCCTGAGAAAGTCCATCTTCAACTGTCAGGCGGCTAACATGCCCACTGAAACTTTGTCCCAAAGCGGCGCCAGCGAGCGATAGGCATAGGCTGAGGAAAAGAATAACTCTGTTGGCCATTTTCTGATTATTCTCAGAGGCTCATATACCCCGCCTAAATATTTGGCGTCGGTTTGGCCTGTTTTGAATTATCTTTTAATGGCGTGAAGTTAAACTTTAATACTTACAATACGGCGGGCAGGGCAGGTTGGGACCGGATTTCTGAGCGTCTTCCATGCTACCGTTTAAAGCGGTCGCTCTGGCAATTACTTTAACCGTTCCATCCTCTTCTTGTGCGAAATAGAATGAAACCTTAGGGGCGGTAAAACTTTCCAGCCATGCGATTAATTCGCTCCGATCAAAGGAGGCAATGGGTAGGGATGAATCGTCCGGAGAAGAGGGTGCAAATCTGATTTTCTCTACTACTTTCAAAGGAATCGGGTTAATGTTTGGCATATCATATTTGTTTAATGTCCAACAAATGTACGCAATTAAAGCTGCCCGCATTACCCCCCATTTGTTGGATATTTTCCATTTTTAAACACAAAAGGTATTAGAGTTGCTTGTGACTAAACCATTGATTTTCAATAAGAGATATTACTACTT
>CAZXQI010000202.1:0-3588 GCA_964643005.1 uncultured Saprospiraceae bacterium
GTTCTTCGCGAATACGCAGCGGGAAAATACGGCAGATCGCTCAACTGGGACGCGGATGACGCCATCGGCGAACTGATACATGCGGTAAACGCGCTTCGGAGCAAAATCAGTGCCGCACCCGCCTCGAGAGCCGCGGCCGAACCGGTACAGCCCCCCAAGGCCCCCGAGCAGCCCGTGCCTGTGGCGGATGACAAAGCAAAAACACTGTCGGACATGATCAAGAAAACGCCGGAGTCCAAAGATGTGGACCAGTTGGTCACATCATCCAAAAAAGCAATTGACAAACTGCAGGAGATTTAATTTCCGGCAAATAAGCCAATTTCAATATCTAACCTAATCGAGGAGGAATAAAATGGGGCATCCTAAAAAAATTTCATATCTGCTGATTACAGTTTTAATGATCTTTTGGGCAAGCTCAGCTTCAGCTGCGGAGATTGTCGTCGGTTTTTCCGGTCCTCTGTCCGGACCGGCGGCCGAGTATGGACAGGATTGCCTCAACGGAATTGACATGGCCATCCGTGAAATCAACGCCACGGGCGGTGTCATGGCCGACGGACAGAAATTCACGTTCCGGCTGGAAACAATGGATGATAAGGCCAGCCCTGAACTGGCGGTAGCCAACGCACGTCAGCTTCTGGAGAAAGAAGCACTGGCCATTTTCGACCCGGTCCTTTCCTCAGCTGCGGCACTGCTCAAAATCAATGAAGAAGAGTGCGGCGAGTTTATCGTTATGGGATACACATCCTCCGCCCAGGCCGACCATACTAAAAACAATCTTCTGATCGTCACTGCACCGGTGCTTACCGATTACGCCAAAATCTACACCAACTATGCCTGGGGTAAAGGATGGCGCAAGGCGGCTATGGTTGTAAGCCTGGGCGCTTACGGCGATGAGTGGCGTCAGAGCTTTAAAGCCGCCTGGGAAAAAAGAGGGGGCGCCATCACTGCAGATAAACCAGCCAATTTCTATACGAGAACCGACTTCGTCGCTCCTTTGACGGCGGCTATCGCCAGCAAGCCGGACGCCATCCTGATCGGTGGACCGTCAGGCACAACTGCTCTGGCCATTGCCCAAGCCCGTGAGATGGGTTTTAAAGGAGGCTTCCTGATTATTGATCAGGCCAAAATGGATGTCATCGCGCAGATGCTTGACGGAACCCGCCTGATGGAGAACTCCATCGGTACCGCCAACGCAAATTCCATTCCCGTTCCGGCCTATGCCGCCTATGAAAAAAAATATAAAGACACTTATAAGAAGATCAATACCTGGGAGGCAGTGCTCCACTATGAGGCCATGCACGCACTGGCCAAAGCGATAGCCGCCGCGGGGACACAGGATAATGTTTACGCCGTACGGGCCGCTTTCCCCAAAGCCTTCCCGATGATTGGTGACAAGTATCCCGCGGAAATATTCACTGTCTCCCCCACAGGCCGTATGTTAATGCCGGCTGTTACACAAATTGTACAGGGAGGAAAGTTTTCGCAGGCCGATGTCTATATCTGGTGGACGAAAACAAATGAGGAGTTTGAAAACATCAAGAAAATATCAAAAATTCCCGTCCCCATCAAACTTCTGAACTAGGCCGGGTGGAAAAATAAACGCTTAAACTCAAACGGATAAAAGAACAAACAAATCAAAAACCCCGTTTCCCGAACTGCAGGGAGGCGGGGTTTTTCTGCAAGGCGGTACCGACGGCTGGGTGGAGCCACCAAAGAGTATGGCATTACCGGGTCGTCTGGCAGACTCTGTGCACCTGCTTGACGTCCGTCAGCCCCTGAAAGGCTTTCAAAATGCCATCCTGATAAAGCGTCAGCATCCCCTCCGACATCGCGATATTCCTGATCACTTCGATGCTTTCGCGGCGCTCGATGGAACGTTTTTTTATTTCCTCCGAGTTCAGAAGCAGTTCATGGATGCTCATTCTTCCTCTGTATCCTGTATTGTCGCAGGCGTCGCAGCCCTTCGGGCGATAGAGCTTGATATTTTTTGAGTATGAAATCTTCTGCAGTTTAAAATATTCAGGACCATAGCCTTCGATAATACGGTCAAATTCTTCCTGTGTTGGATTATAAGCTTCCTTGCATTTTTCGCAAAGAACCCGGACCAGGCGCTGCGCTAGAACACCTAGGAGCGAATCAGCAAAATTAAGCGGATCAATCCCCATGTCCAGCAGACGCGAGATAGTTTCCGGGGCGCTGTTGGTATGCAGTGTGCTTAAAACCAGATGACCGGTAAGCGAGGCTTCGACGGCAATTTTCGCTGTTTCAAAGTCCCTCATTTCTCCAACCATAATGATGTCCGGATCCGCCCTTAGGAAAGAGCGCATGGCAGCAGCAAAGTCAAAACCAATTTTGGGCTGGACCTGAACCTGGCGAAGTCCCTTTTGTGTAATCTCGACCGGATCCTCGGCCGTCCATATCTTCCGATCCGGCTTGTTTACATGGCGCAAAACAGCGTGCAAAGTGGTGGTTTTCCCTGATCCTGTCGGCCCGACACACAGTATCATGCCGTAGGGCTGCTCGCAAATTTTCAAAAGCTCACGGTAATTACGCGGCGTCATTCTCATGGCTTCCAGAGGCAGCGTATCTCCTTTGGCCAAAATACGCATCACTACGTCTTCCACTCCCCCCTGTGTGGGAATCGTCGCCACACGCAGTTCAATTTCTCCCACACCGGGTTTTTTAATTTTAATTTTGCCATCCTGAGGGATTCTTTTAACGGTAATATCCAGATTCGACATCACTTTTATTCTGGAAATAATGGCGGCGCGGTAACTGTAGGGTAAAGTCTGGTAAAGGGCGCAGTCGCCGTCGACCCTGTAGCGCACCAGGACATTTTTATCGATGACATCAGGTTCAATGTGGATATCTGATGCCCTGCGTAAAAACGCGTCATTGATGATTTTATTCACCAGCTGGATAACCGCGCTGTCAGACTCTCTTATCGACTCTTCGGTGTCTTCATCCTGAGAGTCGTCACCGGCGTCAAGTCTTCCGATAAGTTCCGTAAAAGTTGCTTCCTGTGAATTTTCCCGGTAGAAAAATTCGATATATATCAAGATAACTTCTTTAAGAGCAATATCGTATTTGATAGACTTTGTTTTCAGAATATTCTCAATAGTGTCGCGTTTGATAATATTTTGCGGATCATCGATAAGCACGCGGATATTCTTTTCATGCCTCTCGAGCGGAACCCACACTTCCCTCATGAGGTATTCCTTTTTCAGATTTTTGAGAAGGTCGCCAGGAATGGGAGTGTTATGATCGAACGACACAAAATTACATTGGTAGAAATATTCTAGGGACTGGCCGATGTCATTTTTAGTAATTTTGTACTGCTTCATCAATATCTCTTCAAGAGATTCCTTTTTTTCCTTGCTCTCGTTGTTCGCACGGTTCAAATCTTCTTCGTTGATCAGGTTGTTGGACACCAGATAGCCGAATTTCGTTCTTTTGGTTTTAGGATCGAGCCGGAGCTGATTGTAAATTGCCACTCCCAGCGCCTCGGAAATTTCCTGCAGGAGCACCGGCTCCTCGTCTCTGAAAGGTCCGTCTTCATTTTTTTTATTGATCACCTCAACGGCCCCC
>CAZXQI010000203.1:0-3552 GCA_964643005.1 uncultured Saprospiraceae bacterium
ATCTCTTCTCCCGTTTCTATGTTTCTACAGGCAGCGCAACCCATTTTAATTATCTAAAACAAGTTGTAATCATGCGAACGATACTTTCCATTTTCCTTACATTTTTCATCTTCATCCACTTAGACGCTCAGGGGATAGAATTCTTTCACGGCAACTGGAACGAGGCGCTCGAAGAGTCTCAAAATTCGGGCAGGCCGATTTTTGTAGATGCCTACGCTAAATGGTGCGGCCCCTGCAAGCGCATGGCTGCCACCACTTTTAAGGACGGCGACGTGGGCGAGTATTTCAATAAAAATTTTGTCAATGTAAAAATTGACGCCGAGGAAGGCGAGGGTATTACTTTTCGCAAAAAATACCCTGTCAATGCATTCCCCACGCTTTTTTTTATTGACGCAAAGGGAGAACTGATTCATCAGGCCGTCGGCGCGCAGGATGTGAAGGGTCTTCTAAAATTGGGTGAATTTGCGCTCGGCAAAGTGGATTACAGTCGGGAGTACGCTACCGAATACGAAAACGGAAATCGGGAACCCGAATTGATTTTCAATTATGTACAGGCTTTGAATAAATCCAATAAGCCGAGTCTGGCCGTTTCCAACGAGTACCTCCGGACGCAAAAAGACCTGACCACGGAGTTCAATCTGCGCTTCATCCACGAAGCAGCCGTCGAAGCGGACTCCCGCATTTTCGGATTATTAATAAAACATCAAAAGGAAATAGGCATGTTGGTGGGCTTGCAGTCGCTGCGGGATCGCATCCTGTTCGCCTGTGAAAACACTGCGCAAAAGGCCATTGACTTTCAGTCCGCCGAATTGCTGGAAGAAGCCAAAACCAAAATCAAAGAGCAATACCCCGAAAAGGCCGCCACCTTTGCCGCCAGAGCCGATCTGAATTTTTACAAAGCCGCCAGAGACGCTAAAAATTTCGCAAAGGCCTGCGGCAATTACGCCAAAATCGTCGCCAATGGAAGCCCTCGGGAGCTAAACAAACTGGCGGAGGGAATCATGGCTAGTTTTGGCAACGATTCCAACTGCATGAAGCTGGCCGAGAAATACGCCAAAGAGGCGGCGGACAAAGGCGAAGGTTTTGAATACCAGCTTACCTACGCCGAAGTCCTCTTCCAAAATGGCAGAAAAAAACAGGCTCTTGAAGTTGCCAATAATGCCCTGAGTCTGGCCAAAAAGGCAGGCCCTCAGGCCGAAGAGCAGGTCAGGCAATTTATCCGGCATTTAGAAAGCTAATGCGCATTGATCTCTGACAAAACAACGGAGGGTTTTACCGAGAGGCTGCAATAGGCTCGACGAATTCGATGTTCATCGCAGAATTTTTACCTTCGTCCATGCCTCGCAAATCGAATATCGCCCTACTCGCATTTTCTACCATCTTCGCCTTGTTGCTGAGTGAAATGCTGCTGCGTTGGTTAGCTCCTCTGCACGAATTCAACCATCACAGGCTCTACTGCGAATACGACCCACTGTTGGGCTGGCGCAAAATTCCCAACTCCGCGGGCGATCACCACACCGACGAATATCAGGTGACGGAACATATTAATTCAATGGGCCTCAGAGGGCCGGAGTATCCACTGCAAAAAAGCCCCGACCGGCGGCGTATCCTCGTGCTGGGCGATTCATTTGCCGAGGGCTACACGGTGAACTTCGACGAACTTTTTTCCGAAGTCTTAGTTGACTCTCTCAACAGAAAATGTCCGGACGAAAAAATTGAAATCATCAATGCGGGTACGGGCGGCTATTCCACCGATCAGGAGCTGCTATATTTTGAAAATGAAGGCGTGCGTTTCCAGCCTGATTTTACCATTCTACTATTTTGTACCAACGACCCCTGGTATAATGCACAGGATAGCTACTGGCGGGGATTCAAGCCCTTATTTGTCTATGAGGCCGACAGCCTGCGCCTGAGCAATGTTCCCGTTCCAACCATGTCTTCCAGATCGATCCGGAGGAAAGTCAAAGACTGGCTTTTGCAAAACTCCCTGATCGTCAGGCGGATAAAGAATGCAAAAGACCAGCTGAAATACGCCTCCAACCAACAAATCGTACCGGACGAATGGAAGATTTACCAATCTGAACTCTCGCCCGAAATGGCTGTGACCTGGCAGACAACCGCCGCTTTATTGCAGCGCCTCCATCAGCAGACACAGGCCGCCGACAGCGAACTTCTCGTCTTCTATATTCCCGAAAAGGTGGAGGTCTATCCGGCAGACTGGTTGGCCTTCCTCAGCACTTACTCCTTAGATGAGCAATTCTTCGACAAAGAAAATCCCCGCAGGCGCCTGACTGCTATTTGCGACAGCCTTCAAATTCCATTGCTCGACCCTGCCGCCGCCTTCGTCAAAATGGCAAGAGCCGACGCCTCTAAGTATTTGTATTATGAAAACGACTGGCATTGGAACGCAGCGGGCAACAGGCTGGCAGGCGTCTTGCTGAGCGACTGGTTCGAGTGCGGAGAGGGGGGAATGTCATCCGACGCTACTATTCCTCCCGACAAAGGAGACGGATACTGAACCCTTACTTTTTTCCGTTTTCTTCCCCAACTGCAATTTCCTAAATGGATTTCAGATAGCGC
Organism: uncultured Saprospiraceae bacterium; assembly: GCA_964643005.1. Lineage (GTDB taxonomy): Bacteria > Bacteroidota > Bacteroidia > Chitinophagales > Saprospiraceae > UBA6168. Next base: position 2,581 of record CAZXQI010000203.1, read on the forward strand.
AGTTTCCCGCAGATGATTTACTCCCAAAGGGGAAAATCAATCCGAATCTGCCCCGGTTTCTTTCGGCAGATTTGAACATCCCTTTAAGGTTTTCATCTGGAGGGTTTTCGCTGAATTTTCACCGCCAACAAATCATGGCAGGTATTTGTATTTTTGTCGCTTTCAGGTATTACCGGAAGAGATATGATTTTACGCACCGAAAAACTCGTCAAGCGCTACGGCGAGCGAACTGTCGCAAAGGAAGTGTCCATCTACGTCCATCAGGGGGAGGTGGTGGGCTTGCTCGGGCCGAATGGCGCCGGCAAGACGACGGTATTTTACATGACGGTAGGATTCATCAAACCCAATGCGGGAGAGGTCTTTCTGGAAGATCAGAACATTACCATTCTGCCCATGTACAAGCGAGCCAGACTCGGCATCGGCTATTTACCGCAGGAGGCCTCCGTCTTTCGCAAGCTCAGCGTGGAAGACAATCTCGCCGCCGTTTTAGAGATGATGCCCCTCTCAAAAGCCGAACAAGCTGCCCGCTTAGAGGCGCTACTCGATGAATTCGGCCTGCAAAAGGTGCGGAAGAGCAAAGGCGACACCCTGTCTGGCGGAGAGCGGCGACGCACAGAAATCGCCAGGGCTCTGGCCAGCAATCCGAAGTTCATTCTATTAGACGAACCCTTCGCCGGCATTGACCCCATCGCCGTGGAGGATATTCAAAACATCGTCTATAAACTAAAAACCAAAAATATCGGTATCCTCATCACCGATCACAATGTGCAGGAGACCCTGTCTATCACCGACCGGGCCTATCTGATGTACGATGGCAGCATCCTGAAATCGGGGACGGCAGAAGAACTGGCAGAGGACGAGCAGGTGCGACGACTGTATCTGGGGATGAGTTTCGAGCTAAAGCGAAAAGTGCCGGAAGGATAAGCCTTTGGACATTCAATAGAAATTTGCAACTATTGAAATGTCGAAAGT
>CAZXQI010000204.1:0-3435 GCA_964643005.1 uncultured Saprospiraceae bacterium
CCAGACCGATGTGTTGGGCCTCGCCGCGGCTGTCGTCGCCCAGATTGAGCGCCGCACTGCGGACAGGGTCGAATATTTTTCCAAATAGTACATCGGAGGCGGTTTTATGCGCAATGGCCAGGTCGTTCATTTCCTGAAAAAGTCCCGAATTGTAGTTCAGCCTTTTGTAAAATCCCATCAGGTCGAAGGAGAAATGGGCGCCATCGTAATCCGTGTCCTCCGCTAATTTGTAAAAATGCAGTTGTAAAAAATTGTGCTTGATGGCCGTGGCCATGGCTTTGATGACGAAATTTTTCTGCGCCTCCCCTGAGCCGATGTAATCGCCAAATTGCTTTCTGGGCAAATTGACCTCTGTAATCATCCACAGCTTTTCCGGGTAGGTGGCGCCGTTGTAGCCGTATTGGTCGAGCACTTCCTGAAAGATGCCTCTGGTTCGCATGATGCCCTCGGCGGCGGCGTCGGAATGTCGGTAGTAAATCCAGTCGTTGAGGCTGTCGCTCCACTCCCTCAGGCTGCCGTCGAAGTGGGGATAGGCATGGAAACCCATGACGTCGAAGTAGGCGCCGCCTTTCGATGGGTAATCGGCAGTTGCGCTGCCGTCGGCGGGGTTGTCGGTATTGCGAAGAATAGCGTCGAGAAACGAGGGATATCCCGTGCCGGACACGACGACATAAGCATCGGGATCCACCGCTTTTATTATTTCCCAACTGATGCGGAGGATTCTGATGTAATTGAATATAGGCGCCCGCAGTTTATAATCGCAGGGGTCGGGGTTGTTGTCCCACCAGTTGCCGGGAGCGCCGGGAGGCAGGTAGCCCAATCCGCCGGTGTAGTCGAAGCCCGGCTCGTTCCATATTTCCCAAAAGCGGACGTAGTCCTTGTACAGGCTGACGGTTTTGTACAGATAAGCGGCGTAGTAATTTTCTTCGTTGTAAGGAGTTCCGTTGGCGCCGTCGTCCCAAATGGGCAGGTAGAGATTGGCGAACATTTCAGAGCGGATCCCCGGGCAATACTGCGTGGTGTCTCTATGCTGTAGAGAGGGAAACCCGACGATGAGCGTATGATCCTTCATGCCGAGTTGCTCGTAAAATTGAAAAGTAGAGACTCTTGCATCGTAACCGGCAGTCTCCAAAAAATCTTCAAATAGACCTGGGCGCAGCGCTTTGACGCCAAGGCCCATTGCCTGCCCGTTGCCGACTTTGCCGCCTGCCGCTAAGATGGCTAATTGCTCTTCAGAGAAAGCCGTGTATTCGCCGATATTGGCAGAAGGATGGAAGGAACCTCCGTAGGGCTGAACGAAATCGTTAGCCGTATAACTGACCTGGGCGCTCAGGCCGAAGGCAAGAAAAAGGAGGTATAGAGAATGATAAATCCTGGACATATTGACTGTTCAGATTTGCTCGTCGGGGGGAGAAAGCAATTTGTAAGTGTTTAAAAATGGTATCCAAACTTTTGAAAACCAGCGCAATGAGTGGAGGGCTTTCGCTGCGATGAGGGGATGCAAAGATAATTTTTTTTAAAAATAGAAAAAAGAGGGAAGGCTGTTCATTTGAAAGAACCGGCAATTAGAAACAGGATTTGTAACAATTTAGGCTGGTATAATTCCTCAGGCAGAGTGTTTCCGCAGGTGGTTTATCCAAAAAAGGAAACTCATCCGCGTTTATTTCGGACTGATTGCAGATTTTTTTTGGAATAATTCCCGCGCGGGAATTATTCCAAAAAAAGAGTTTCCACTGAGTTCTTTTTCTAAGCTGTCAGCCTTTTAAAATTGGGCGCCACTTCCAATTTTTTCGTTTCGGGGTGATAGAAGTAGAAGCCTTCTCCCGACTTCACCCCTAATTTTCCGGCAGTCACCATATTGACCAAAAGCGGGCAAGGAGCGTATTTGGGCTGATTGAAGCCGTCGTGCAGCACCCGCATGATGGCGAGGCAGACGTCGAGGCCGATGAAATCAGCTAATTGTAAAGGCCCCATGGGATGCGCCATGCCGAGCCTCATCACCGTGTCAATCTCTTCGACGCCGGCCACGCCCTCAAACAGGGTATAGATGGCTTCGTTGATCATCGGCATTAGGATACGGTTGGCAACAAAGCCCGGGTAATCGTTGACTTCGACCGGTACCTTACCTAAGCTTCGGGAGATTTCCATGACCGTCCGGGTGACTTCATTGGTGGTGGCGTAGCCGCGAATGACTTCCACCAACTTCATGACCGGTACCGGATTCATGAAGTGCATCCCGATGACCTGACCAGGGCGGGAGGTGACAGCGGCAATTTTTGTAATGGAGATAGAAGAGGTATTCGTCGCCAGAATGGCTTTCGATGGCGCCGCCTCGCTCAGCTCTTCGAAGATTTTTAATTTCAGCGATACGTTCTCGGTAGCCGCCTCGACGATGAGACTTGAATCCCGAACGGCGGGCTTTATCTCATTGAAAGTGTGGATATTAGCTAAAGTTGCCGCCTTTTGGTCTTCAGTGATGATTTCCTTTTTCAGCATCCTGTCCAAGTTGCGTTCTATGGTTATCAGGGCTTTTTCAATAGCGTCCTGACTGACATCCACTAAGTGAACGGGGAAGCCGTTCATGGCGAAAACGTGGGCGATGCCGTTGCCCATCGTGCCGGCTCCGATTACGGTTATTTGCTGCTTCATTCTTATTATAGTTCGTTTTTAAATGTTCTGTTTTTGAGTTTCCTCTTCTTCCCAGGAGCGGAACAGGTTCCACACCTGCTCATCCGGGGGGCTGGCCGTGATAAGCGTCTGTTCCTGTTTGATGGGGTGAAGAAAACTCAGGCTTCGACAGTGGAGGTGGATGGAGCCATCCCGATTGGGTTTGGGGAACCCGTATTTCACGTCGCCCCGAACCGGCCAGCCCATTTTGGCCAGTTGTGCGCGGATCTGATGAGGTCTGCCCGTTTGAAGAAGAATTTTGAGTAAATAGCTATCGCCTATTTCTCCGATGAGTTCGTAGTCTAATTCGGCTTGCTTAGCGTTGGGATTGCGGTTGCTCAGTTTGTCGTACACCCTGACGAAGTTCTTTTTTTCGTCCTTCTGGATATAATGCGACAGGCGCCCGCTGTAAGGATCCGGGCGGCGGGTAGTGACGGCCCAGTAAGTTTTTTCAATTTTGCGCTCTGCGAACAGGCGATTCATTCTTTCGAGCGCCTTGCTGGTTCGCGCAAAGATAACGGCGCCGCTGACCGGTCGGTCGAGGCGGTGAATGGTTCCGAGAAACACATCCCCGGGCTTTTTGTACCGGTCTTTGATATACATTTTGACGTATTCGCTCAAAGGCTGGTCGCCGGTGTGGTCGCCCTGAACCAGTATGCCTGGCGCCTTGTTGACGGCGATTAAGTGGTTGTCTTCAAAAAGGATTTCCATAATGGCGCAAAGGTATTAATTTGAGCAAATTCAATTCACCGGCGCGACAGATGATTA
>CAZXQI010000205.1:0-3320 GCA_964643005.1 uncultured Saprospiraceae bacterium
GGCGCAGCCAACCCATATCTATTTTAACCTGCTCAAATAGCTGGCGATAAATGACAACGGAATCTTCTGTCCATTTGACGATACCCAACACCCGGCTAGCCTGCTGTTTATGCCTCCTGACAGCCACCATAGGCGGCAGCAAAATGGCAAAGTCATGTTTTTCTATGGAGTCCACCCAGTATTTAAAATCGCCACCAAAGGAAAACTCTTCTTTAAAATCACCCACTTCCGTCACTAAACTCCGCCGCATCATGACCGTGGACAGGTTGCCGGGCAGGCAGCCATATTTGAAAAAGTAGTTAAAGGCTTTCTGCTGTGGGATTAGCATGTCTGCCTTTTTGGGCGTTCCGGGGTATTTACAAGGCTCGATGATCTGGCCTGATTCGTTAATAATATCGCTCTGCGCATAGACGAATCCGGCTGAAGGATATTTTTGTAAAACATTCAACTGCTCCTCTAACAGCCGCACGCGCATCAGGTCATCCTGACAAAAGATTTGAAGAAACTCGCCCCTTGCCTGTCGGATGGCGTGGTTTAGATTCGGGAAAATGCCTTTTTTGCCGGTATTTTTAAAAAAGCGAATGCGCTCGTCTTTAAACTGCGAAAGCAGTTCCCCGGCTTCCTGAGTAGAGCTGTCATCGGAAACAACCAACTCCCAATTCTGCCAGGACTGGTTTAGAACAGATTCAATACAAGTCCTGAAAAAATAAGGTTCAGGCTTGTACACAGGCATTACAACAGAGATGAGCGGCAGGGTCAGTTCGTCGTTAAGAAGTTTGCAATATCCCTGAACTGGTGTTGATAGTTCAGTCTCTGGCGAAAAGATGCATTGGCCTGCTGCGAGAGTGCCGGGAAATCTTCAACGATTTTCTCCATACAATCCCTCAGGGAAGCCGCTGAAAGGTCGGCGGCAAAAGCCCATTTGTACTGGCCGAGGTGTTTGCGATAGTGTGGGCTGTCGTAGTAAATAATGGGCAGGCCTGCCGCAGCATACTCGTAAATCTTGCTCGAAGCCGTGCCCAGAGTCCTGTTCATGATGTCGTCTTTGGTAAAAATGGCGATGCCGATATGACAGGAGCCGGTAAGTTTTGGAACTTCCTGGTATGCGGTATAGCCCACCATTTCTACGTGTTCTTCTAAGTTTTTTTCCCTTATAAGTCGCTCGTAGTTCTCCCGAATGCCGGGGCGAATGTGGCCTTTCAACACTAAATGTACGGGTTTGCCGCTGAGGCTAAAGGGCATCATGTCCATAATTTCCTCGATACCGTGCATGGGACCCACATGCCCCATGAAGAGTATGCGCACTTTATCCATTCCTTTGTTGGGGTTATAAATTTCTCCATAGGTAGTAGTGGAAGGCATGTTGGGGATGAAAAAATATTTCCCTTTCAGTTTTTTCATGGGGAAATATTCAGCCCGCTCGTTGGCGGGAAGGGAAAAAATGTCGAGGCGTTGAAACAGTTTTGGCTCTGCGCGTTTAGCAAACCACATGAGGGAATACTTCCGGGTCAGGTGCAACTCGACCACATCCTGGTTGTGGTACCAAAGCATAGGTCGGTAGCCCAAAAATCCTTTTATCCAGTGCATAGCCAGAGAGGCCATGGGGTCAATAGCCAAAAAAACTTCAGGCTTTTCACTCCTTATTAACCGGCGCAATTCCCGGCAAAAGCCAAAAAACAACTTTATTTTCAATGGAGTAGGAAGTTGCTCCTGTTCTCTCACCGTCATCTTAGCTCCGCTTTCATGCAAACGAACATTCTCAGGATAGGGCCATTCCAGGGAAAAGAGCGGACGAAAAGCTAAGTGAACTTCCCTGTACAATTTCGACAGTTCAGCCAGCATATTCAATACCGGTGAATAGCCTTCGGGGTGCGCATATAAAGCAACTACAATCTTGTTTTTCATTTAAAAAAAATTTCAGGAGAGCTGGGTCTTTCTGAATTCTTTTGACCTTTAATTATTATCAGCATAACTATTTGACAATCAGTCAATCCAAATGATTTATTTTATACAGTCCGCTGACAGGCAGCGCTCCAGTGCTTCCACATATCTGTTGCCGTAAGCTTCCCAGGAGAGTTCGATGAGTCGCTCCTCCCGGGCCGACCGTTTCATCTGTTGCAGACGCTGCGCATCAGTGAGGAGCAGGCGCAGATGATTCGCAATGGCTTCAGGCGAGCGAATCGGAACGATAAAGCCATTCATCCCATGCTTAATGACATTCTCAGCGCCGGTATTGGTCGAGGCTATGACTGGCAGCCCGCAGCTCAACATCTGAGGGATGACCATGCCGAATCCGTCCTGAATGGAAGGTAATACGCCGATATCGCAGCGGCTAAGGTAATCAGGCAGGTCATAGTGATTAATATGCCCCCAGAATTTCCAGTGGGGACGACTGTGCTTTTCTACGACTGTGCGCAATTCCCCGCCTACTTTACCGATAAACCAGGCTTCGGGCTTTATTCCTTCCCGCTCTAATTGATCCAGGGCCTCAAAAAGATAAATCAGCCCCTTTTGAAAACTGAGATTGCCGAGGTAAACCACCCTCAAAGGTCTCGCCTCCGAAGCCGCATCAACAGGTTGAAAAAAAGCGCTGGAACCGTAGGGATTCAGCAGCAATTTCTCTTCGGGGAAGCCATAGTCCAAAAAGGACTGTTTAGCAAAAAAAGAGGGGATGGAGATGTAATCCGCTTCAGCATATTCCTGTTCTTCCTGTCGGATGGTACGGGGATCGATGCGAAAGCTGTGGCCAAATTTGTCATATTCTTCCCGCAGCAAAAGGTCTTGGTATCTGATATGCGCCGAACCTCGCTCTATAATGGTGAGCTTACCTAATTGCTTTGCCACGCGCAGCGAACGAAGCGACATGCCGCTCCAGCCAATAAATACTTCAAAATCGGAGAGCTTTCCAAGTCGCCTCGCCACCTGTCTGTCGAAAAGGCCATTCCAGAAATGGTGGGCGGGGCAGAGTCTTATGCCCACTGCCAGCGGAATCGCCGTGGCGATTTTTTCTGCCGGAATAATTTCCTTGTCCTCTCTTCCGGCAAAGCGGCGCATTCGTACATTTTTTTGGCTGGCATAGGTGGTGAACAGCTTCGCCAGTTTACCATGCCGTTCTAATTGTTCGGCCAGAGCAAAGGCATGAAATTTTCCGGAACAGGAGACAGCTACCAATTTTTAAAGTATGTTTTTTGGAAGAAATAATTTTTATGAAACAGATTTTATGAGGGTTTCAAAAGACCTCTATATATTTTTTAAATTCTGGAGAATTACTCACCAACGGCTACGCCGCTTTTCAATCCAGCCCTGCGAGCGATCATCGC
>CAZXQI010000206.1:0-3302 GCA_964643005.1 uncultured Saprospiraceae bacterium
ATTTATGTTTTTAATTAAATGGTTAAAAAATTGCAGAAAGAACTTTGAAGTTTTCTCTCAAATTAATAAAATCTTAATGCCATGAATCCAAGAACTGTACCAATCGAAATTGATTAGTTCTCTTTGTAATGGGTAAAGAGCATTAAGTCAGGGCGAAAATAAAAAGGTATTTTCAAAATAAAAAGAAAACAAAGAGTAAAAAAATTTAATATATGTTTGTGTGCTACGCGAAAATCAGCCGAATTTGGTGGCGCTTTTTCGCGGCATTGTAATGTTAGGAGCTTTTAAGTACGTGGGAACATAGTAGGCGGGATCTACGAATTTTTTTGCGGAGAATATCTGGGCGGCTATAGGCGCCAAAAACTTTGAAGAGCAGGCGACGATGGGGCTGAAAATAGCAAAGGGTGATTGCGCTAAGGCAGTCTTACATTTATTGGCGCCGTTCCCACAAAAAACTATCTTTTGCTCCGAATCAAAATAATCGGAAAACGAATCGCTATCAATTGTCTTCGCCACTGCCTCTGCCACCGGCTCTCCTTCGCCATCAAATAAGTTGGCGTAAACATCCATCCTTCGCGCGTCAATCATGGGGCAATAGAGGGCGCCTTTTTCATCCTGCGCCTTTCGGGACGCCCAAGCCAGCGACTGAAGTGTATCCACTGCGATGAGCGGCTTGTCCAATGCAAAACAAATTCCCTTTGCAACCGAGGCGCCCACCCTGAGTGAAGTATAGGAGCCAGGACCGGAACTAATGGCTACGGCGTCTAATTCCTCCATTTTTATCGCCGCCTCGCGCAGGCAATCCTGGATGAGTAAGGTGATTACCCTGGCGTGCTCATTGCGTTCGCCGATCTCCTGGAAAGCGATGATTTCTTCGCCTCTGCTAATACAAACAGAGCATACGTCTGTGGCTGATTCGATATTTAAAATCAATGGAACTGTCAAAGCCGATTCATTTTTGATCTCTGAGGAAAGCCCCAACAGGATTTTGAGGCAGGTTGGGAGAAAATGAGCTTTCAAAAAGTATTCTACCAGTTTGGTTTTTCTACACCTGGCCGTTTTATGAGTCTCGTCGGTTATTTAACTTTGCGGCTTATTTTTGAATAGATTGCTTCATGTCTTGTCAATTACTCCATCGCTTTTTGTAGCTACTTTATTGGGACTTCCTCCCGAAGCTGACGCTCGTCCATTCTTCTATTCAGAGATTTTTCCACAAAAGAATAAAAAATACCACCATGTTAGATAAACTCGAGGCTATTCAAAACAACTTCTATATGCTTGAAGAGCAGATGTCCGACCCCGAAGTTGTGAGCGATCCTGGCCGATACGCTAAAATCAGTAAAGAGTATTTTAAGGTAAAAGCCATCGTCGAGGTTTATCAGGACTATCAGAAAACCTTAAAAGATATAGAAGGCGCTAAGGGGCTGTTAAAGGAAAAGGATGAAGAGCTACGAGAAATGGCCGAGCTTGAATTGCTCGAAATGGAACCACGCAGACAGGCCTTAGAAGAGGAGCTTAAACATCTCCTCCTCCCCAAAGAAGCAGAAGACACGAAAGACGTCGTCTTTGAGATTCGCGCCGGTACGGGAGGCGACGAGGCGAGTCTTTTTGCGGGTAATCTCTTTCGTATGTACTCGAGATACTTCGAATCGCAGGGCTGGAAAACGGAAACCCTCTATGAAAATGAAGGCTCCGTAGGCGGCTTTAAAGAAATCTCTTTAGAAGTAAAAGGTACGGATGTATATGGCAAGCTCAAGTTTGAATCTGGTACCCACAGGGTGCAAAGAGTGCCCGAGACAGAGTCGAAAGGTCGGGTACATACCTCGGCGGCTACGGTTGCCGTCATGCCTAAGATAGAAATGGAAGACGTGAATATCAATCGCTCAGACCTGAGAATTGACACCTTCCGCTCCAGTGGCGCAGGCGGTCAGCACGTGAATAAAACCGAATCTGGCGTTCGCCTGACCCACATTCCTACCGGCGTAGTTGTCGAGTGTACGGAAGGGCGCTCCCAGCACTCGAATAAAGAGATTGCAGAACAGAGGCTCTACCAGAAAATTTACGAGATGCAAAAGGAGAAGCTAAACACGGCGATAGCCACCCAACGGAAATCGCTGGTTGGCTCCGGCGACCGCTCCGAAAAAATAAGAACCTATAATTTTCCTCAAAATCGGCTGACCGATCATCGCATTGACTTAACGCTTTACAACCTGGATCAGGTAATGGAAGGAGATTTGGAAAAAGTTATCGAGGCGCTGCAAATTGCGGAGAATGCAGAAAAGATGAAGGCGATGGAAGAAGCCTGAAGCCTGGCTTTATTTCCGCTATAAGATAAAGCTAAAGATTTTATTCTCTATCTTGAATAGAGGCGTTTTCAGGTTTTACCGCCTTTGGCTCTGCGAGCCTTCTACTTCCTAAGGTCACTGAATCACATCCACCTGATGAGCCTGAAGGACGTCCTTTTTTTCTCCTCCGAGGCTGACGAACGCAATAATTTTACAATTCTCCTCTCTCCAGGTATCGGGCAGCGTTTTCGTGAATGACTTCTCTATTTTGGCGCTCGGAACTAAAGGTTCATTGAGCTGAAAGCCATCGTAGTTTGTCATCATTCCCCTTAGTACATGCTTATGGCCATATTCCGGATTGGGTTGAGAACTGGCAGGCGTCAGTTGTAGGTCTTTGAGACCGCTTTCCGTGATCATCACGCTCAGTCGGACGTCTGATTCTGCTATCTCTTCGTCAATGAACAGGGAGACCTGAACTTTTAACTCCCGGGAGGCGCCATTGAAAATAGGCTCAACGTCAATCCTGACTTTTGGCGAGGCTTCTTTTTCTTCCGTTATATAGCCGGCCCATTCGCCCTGTCCCAGTTGGAGGTCAAATTGCCCTTCATACTTTTTCCGATTGACTACGGCGGTCGGATAGCCGAAAGGCTCCCCCAGGTAGCTCAACAGTTGATCGCCTTCAGTCGTCCGAAAGTCGAACAAGCTTTGAGGATAAGGTGGAGCAAACTCGCCGGCGTGAATAGACACGGCGATTAGTTGCGGTGCATTGGCGGCCAGCAGATCTTCGATAAAAGCGCTTCCGGCAGGACAGTTGACGCAGCGCACTCCCGTAAATTCTTCGATCAACACCTGGCGCTTTTGATCTTTAACTTCTGGTTCTTCGCCTCCCTCTTCTGTAGCGCCCTTGACAATAGGGGCTATTTCCTCGCATGAACTCAGAAAAAATAAGGGAAAAACAAGAAATAATAGAAGCCTTTTCATTTTCTACTTTTTGAATTGATAAAAATTTAAATGAGG
>CAZXQI010000207.1:0-3090 GCA_964643005.1 uncultured Saprospiraceae bacterium
GTCCTGGGGAAAACAGCAGAGCGTTTGTTTACCTTTGCCTGTCTCTTTTCATAGCGACTAAACACATTCCGGCAAACATAGTTCCCCGGAGAAAACTCAAACTATGTAGCCTCTAATTTCTACCAGATTTTCCTTTTGAAAATTCGCATCAAAAAAGGCAATGGGAGGTATTCATTTTTGCGTTAGTCGCCGTCGAAGGGCTTTTAGAAAACTTATTTTTTCCGTATTCAAATTTTAAATCAATATTCTGATCATGGCAAAAAGAATTGCAATTAATGGATTTGGCCGAATTGGCCGCCTTACTTTCAGGAACCTTTTGAAAAAGAAAGGAATTCAGGTTGTCGCCGTCAATGACCTCACTGACAACAAAACCCTTGCACATCTGCTCAAATACGATACGACGCAGGGAAAATTTGCCGGAAAAGTTTCCGCCGACGATGAATTCATTTACGTGGACGACCAAAAGATCGTCGCTACCGCTATCCGCAATCCGGAAGAACTTCCCTGGAAGGAACTGGATGTGGACGTCGTATTGGAGTGCACCGGCATTTTCCGCTCTGTTGAAAAAGCCGGTATGCACCTGACCGCCGGCGCTAAAAGGGTTGTCATCTCCGCTCCGGCAAAAGGAAGCGGCGTGCCAACCTTCGTCATCGGAGTCAACCAAGATAGTTTGACCCCTGCCGACAAAATCGTTTCCAACGCTTCCTGTACCACTAACTGCTTAGTGCCAATGGTCGTCACTTTGGACAAATCCTTCGGTATCGAGCAATTTTTCATGACTACCGTCCACGCCTATACCGGCGACCAAAACATCTTAGATGCGCCGCACAGCGACCTTCGCCGCGCAAGAGCCGCAGCTCAAAATATAGTTCCCACTTCTACCGGCGCCGAAAGCGCCGTAGTAGCTGTCGCTCCGCACCTCAAAGGAAAAGTTGCCGCCTACGCTATCCGCGTACCTGTGCCAACGGGTTCCCTGATCGACATGGTCTGCACCCTAAAGAAAGAGGCCTCCATTGATCAAATTAATGAAGCTTTTAGAGAAGCTTCAGAGGGCAATTTGAAAAATGTATTGGAATACTGCACTGACCCAATCGTGTCCAGCGACATTATTCAGAACAAGCACTCCTGTATCTTCGACGCCGGCCTGACACAGGTTAACGGCAAAACCTGCCGCATCGTCGGCTGGTACGACAACGAAGCCGGTTACTCTGCCCGCCTGGCAGACCTCACTGAAATGATGGCTCATCAATAATAATTGTTAGTATGAAAAAAGAGGCGCTCCCAGGTTCTTACCGCGGTGGCGCCTTTTTTAATACCCTGAAATTCCGGCTCAAATCTTTCATCATTTAAATTTCCCATCATGGATATCAATTTTAAAAATAAAAAGGCTCTCGTGCGGGTGGATTTTAACGTACCGCTCGACAAAGAAAATCACATCACGGACGACACCCGCATGCGTATGGCGCTGCCGACGATCCGATACATCCTTCATCAGGGCGGCGCCGTCATCCTGACTTCCCACCTGGGTCGCCCTCTAAAAAAGCTCAGAGACGACGGCAGCGTAGATGTACAAAAATTCAGCCTCCAAAACCTGACGGCTCACCTGAGCGATTTGCTGGGACTTCCCGTCCAATTCTGCCCGGAGACGGTGGGCGAAAAAGCCAGCGCAATGGCCTCGGCGCTGAAACCGGGCGAGGTTCTGTTGTTAGAGAATTCCAGATTTCAAAAAGAAGAGGAAAGCGGAGACTTAGAGTTTTCAAGAAAAATGGCGGCTCTCGCTGATGTTTACGTCAACGACGCCTTTGGAACCGCCCACCGCGCGCACGCATCTACCACCATCGTTGCGCAGTTTTTCCCTCCGGAAGCCCGCGCCTTTGGATTTTTAATGAAAAATGAAATCGAAAATGCCGGAAAGGCGCTGAATAATCCGGCGCGTCCATTTACCGCCATCACGGGCGGAGCCAAAGTTTCCGACAAAATCCTGCTGTTGGAGCGCTTTTTAGATTTGGTGGACAATATCATCATAGGCGGTGGAATGGCGTACACCTTCGTCAAAGCGCAGGGCGGGCAAATCGGCAATTCCTTAGTGGAAGAAGACCGTTTAGATTTAGCTGGCGAATTGCTAAAAAAGGCAGAGGCGAAAGGAGTCAAAATCTATCTGCCGCAGGATAGCGTCGTCGCCGATAAATTCGATAACGAAGCTAATCGAAAACTCACTTCGAGCTACGAGGTTCCCGCAGGCTTCATGGGCTTAGATATCGGCCATAAGGCCTGCGAGAGTTTTACCGAAGTCATCCGACAATCCAAAACCATTATCTGGAACGGGCCGATGGGCGTTTTTGAAATGTCCAATTTCGCAGAGGGTACAAAAACCATCGCGCTCGCAGTCGCAGCAGCCACCAAAACGGGTGCTTTCTCCCTCGTTGGAGGCGGAGATAGCGTGGCGGCAGTCAATCAATTGGGTCTGGCGGACGAAGTGAGCTTTGTCTCGACCGGCGGAGGCGCCATGCTGGAAATGTTGGAAGGAAAAGTCCTGCCGGGAATCAAGGCGATTGCGGGATAATTGCCGAGGGAAGGGCAAAGTCTAAAAAAATACTTCTGGAAATTTAAAATGAGGGCAAAAAAAAACTCCTACATCAAAGGGAGGCTAAGGCTGATGTAGGAGCACTAAACATACTATGAGAAAACTACACGATGCAAGTTAGGATGTTTCGGGGCCAGAATAAAAGCGCTCTTTATGGAATAGCAGGATTCCTGATGAAACGGCATGAACCATTTAGAAAATGGTTTTAGTAGCTGGCGCCAAAATTTCAAAACGACCGAAAAACAAGACAAAAATCTATTTTTTCTTTTTTTAATGCACTTTTAATCAATGTGTAATAGATTAAGAAATAATTAGATTGGCATAACTTTCGCCTTAAGCTTTCGCTGTGACTGAAACTGCTTCTTCCGTTGAAAAAGGCTTCCCTCTTACTACTCTTCTTTAACTAACTTTCCACAAAACTTCCTCGCCTGTTTGTTTTGTCAGGCGAAGATTCCTCAGATAGTCGCAGGCTTAAAAGACAACTGTTTATAAAAAAAATTCCTACA
>CAZXQI010000208.1:0-3031 GCA_964643005.1 uncultured Saprospiraceae bacterium
CAGGGTTGAAAAAAAGACCATGGGTTATGGGCGGCAGGAATCAAAAAATTATTTCAATAACCATAGCCGCTATAAACTTATCATGCCCGGTATGCAGCGTGCGGGGCTGATTTCACTACCGGTCAAAAACCGTCAGCTCCGGAAGATCGACTTCCTTTTCCAGCTCACGAATCTCATGGCGCAGTTTTTCGTACTCCGCCATCTTGCGTTTCAGAAAGTGGTACGTAATTTCCGCCTTCTGTTCGATGCCTTTGGGCGTCAGGAAATACAGATATGCCATTTTATTGCGTGAGTTTTTGAAATTTTCTGCTTTTATCAGGCCTTTTTCGATAAGGGCTTTAAGAAGGAAATTAACCTTGCCCAAGCTCAGCCCCATACGCGTGGAAAGATCGCGCTGGGTTACACGCGGATTGGCGTTGATCTCCCGTAGCATCAAAAACTCGTCATCCGTTGTCAAAAAATCCTTTTTGTTATCAGCCATAATTGATCCGTTCAGAGATTGAACATGGCGATAATTACTGAACTTAATGGAATAAGTCAAGAGGATAATTAGAAGATTGGAGGATTAGAGGATTGGAGGGCGGTTATTTGTTTGTTGATTGCTTGCTTTTTATGTGGCCGATCAGGCTGTTTAGCATTTTTGCAAGTTCTTCTATATTTTGCATGGTTTTTTCGGACAAAGGTATAAATCCGAGTTCGTTATAAATGATTAAAATGTATTAAGTTTCAGCCAGTGAGCCGCATGAGATATTGAGAAAATTTATAAATTCTTTTGAGGATTTTCTGTTTTTTCCCTCTGCGATATTCAGAGCAACAGAAACAACAGCTCTTTTGAGTTGTTGTTTGAGATTGTATTCTTCAGATTTTGGCAGCTTGTCGGCCTGGGCATAAACCTCTTTTATCAGGGATACACTCTTTTGCCACATCAGAAGATTCCGATAGAGATTGTTCGACATAACCCTAACCCCCTAACCCTCCAAACTTCTACCCCTCTAATCCCCTTACTCCAAATCGGCTTCTTTAAACGGAGGGGCGCTGGAGTCTTTGGCGGAGAGGATGGGAAGGCCCTGCACAGGCCAGGCGACGGCCAGGTCCGGGTCGTTCCACGCGATTGCCCGCTCATGTGGTGCGGCCCAGTAGTCGGTTGTTTTGTAGAGAAAATCTGCCGTGTCGGACAGGACGAGAAAACCGTGCGCGAATCCTTCGGGAACCCACATCTGACGAAAATTTTCCCCGGAAAGCTCGAAGCCCACCCATTTACCGAAAGTCGGGGACGAGCGCCTGATGTCCACGGCCACATCGAAGACTGAGCCGTGGACCACCCGCACCAGCTTCCCCTGCGGTTGCTGAATCTGATAGTGCAGGCCGCGCAAAACATTTTTCACAGACCGGGAGTGATTGTCCTGCACAAACGTTGTGTCCAGACCGGTGGCCTCCTTCCAGGCTTTCTGGTTGAAGCTTTCGTGAAAGACGCCGCGCGCATCGCCGAAAACATCCGGTTCGATAACGAGCACGTCAGGTATTGCGGTTTTAATAATATTCATATCTGTTCCCGGCTGGCTGTAAATGGTTCATACGGACAGGGCTTACGCTTGCTGCAAAGACGGCGGCTGTCGCTCAACATGCCTGGATTGCCCGGTCAGTGATTATCGAACGTCACTCTTTCTTCGAGGAGCCTTTCCAGGTAGTCGCGGTAAGAGGACTTCGGTGTTTCATCGATAACCTGCTCCATTTTCTTTCTGTCCACAAAGTTCATGCGAAAGGCGATCTCCTCGAGGCAGGCTATTTTCAGCCCCTGGCGCGCCTCCAGCGTGCCGATAAAATGGCTCGCTTCCAGAAGGCTGGTGTGTGTGCCTGTGTCGAGCCAGGCGATGCCGCGCCCCAAAGGCACGACGTGCAGCTCGCCGCGGCGCAGGTATTCCATGTTCACATCGGTGATTTCCAGCTCGCCCCTGGCCGAAGGCTTCATGGACTTGGCGATTTCTACAATGCGTTTGTCATAAAAATACAAACCGGGCACGGCATAGCTGCTTTTGGGCCGGGCGGGCTTTTCTTCAATGCTTACCGCCACACCGTCGTCGTTGAATTCGACCACGCCGTAGCGCTCCGGATCATTTACATAGTAGCCGAAAATGACCGCGCCATCTTTGAAGTTCTTTACAATTTCGCGAACGCCCATCTTGCCGTAAAAGATGTTGTCCCCCAAGATCAGACACACCGCCTCCCCGGCGATAAATTCCTCGCCGACCAGAAATGCCTGAGCGATGCCTTTGGGCTCCGGCTGTACTTTATAGGACAGCTTTATCCCCCAGCGGCTTCCGTCGCCCAGCAGTGCCTCAAAGCGCGGCGTATCCTGCGGTGTGGATATGATCAGGATGTCGCGTATGCCCGCCGACATAAGCGTGGACAGTGGATAATAAATCATCGGTTTGTCGTAAACCGGCTGCAACTGCTTGCTGGCTACCAGCGTCAGCGGGTAGAGCCTGCTTCCGGCACCTCCTGCCAGAATGATTCCTTTTTTTATTCCGCTCATGAATTTTCTCCGGTCATTATTAGCTCATAGCTCATAGTCTGAGGAAGGAAGTTTATAGTTCATTTTGAACGGATTTAATAGAATTTATTAAACTGTTCAACATTTTCACAATTTCTGTGGCCTCCAACCTCAGTTCATTTAAAGTTGAAGCGTCTATCCATTTGTGCCTGTAGAATATTTCCAGAAGCGTTAGAGCCTCGTATATCGATCCACGTGCGATAATCGGCTATGTTCATTGAAACCGAGGCGCTTGCCGCTTCCAGCTGTTCTACCAGTCTGTAATGTTTCCTTGCGGTATCAATGCTTCCTGCAGCATTGATTATCTTACAGACCCATTCAACAGACCTCTGCCATACCAAAAGTTTCTCATATCCGAAGCCAGAGGCGTCCTTCATAAAATACACCCTTATGCCTTGAAAGCTTCCTGTCACGAGCTATAAACTATGGACTATTATTTTCCACCTCCGCCCCGATGAATCGGGGCACCTCCGCCGGCGG
>CAZXQI010000209.1:0-3023 GCA_964643005.1 uncultured Saprospiraceae bacterium
CAAATTCAGGAAGAAAAACGAACCGATAATGGACACCGGAACAGCTATCGCCGGAATCAGGGTCGAACGAAAATCCTGTAGGAAAATAAACACGACGATAAACACCAGCAGAAAGGCTTCCACCAGCGTATGCGCTACTTTATTGATGGATGCATTCAAAAACTTGTTGGTGTCATATGGAATCGAAATTTCCATCCCCCGCGGGAAATCCTTTTTGAGGACGTCTAATTCCTTATGTATTTGCTCAATGATCTCTTTGGCATTGGAACCTTTGGTCTGAGCGATAGACATAGAAATACTCGGAAAGCCGTTATTGGTAGATTGCACGCCATAGTTCTGCACGCCCAATTCAATCTCCGCCACGTCTTTCATTCTCAAAAACTTCCCGTCGCCTAAAGATTTCAAAACGATATTTTCATACTCCTCAATTTCGCTCAGCCTGCCCGAATAGCGGATGGTGTAGGAAAAGGTCTGTCCCGTATTTTCACCCAGGGTGCCGGCGGCGGCCTCCTGGCTCTGGGAGTTAATGGCTGCGGCAATGTCGGAAGGCTCCAGGTGATAGGCGGCCAGCTTTTCCGGCTTTATCCAGATGCGCATGGCGTAACTTCGGGAGCTATACACGTTCACATCCCCAACTCCGAAGATCCTTTTGATAACCGGAGTCACGTTGATATTCAGATAGTTGGCGATGAACTTGGAGCCGTATTCAGGATTGGTGCTGTAGAAGTCCAAAAACATCAGAGAGCTACTTTGAGCCTTTTTGGTAGTGACGCCGACTTGCCTTACCTCTGCGGGCAGCAGCGGATTGGCCAGCGCCACGGCATTTTGGACGTTGACGGCGGCGATATCCGGATCGTAATTCTGGTCGAAATACACCGTGATTTGCGCCATCCCGCTATTGGAGGAGTTGGAAGTAATATAAGTCATCCCCTCCACCCCGTTGATCTGTTCCTCAATGGGTATCACTACGCTCTTCATCACGGTAGAAGCGTTGGCGCCGGGGTATTGCGTAAAGACGTTGACGGTCGGTGGAGCAATATCCGGATATTGGGAAACGGGCAGGGAGATGAGGCCTAAAACTCCTAATATGACGAGGAGGATTGATATGACCGTTGATAATACCGGCCTTTCAATAAATATTTTGAGCATCGCTTTTTCTTAGTTTATTTTTCAAAGACAGAAATAAAAACCTGGGCAGCCGAGTCAAAGGGCATCAGTACAGGCGCTATGGCGCTGCCGTCCGGTATTTTATTCACTCCTTTCACAACGATTTCATCGCCGGCCTGAACACCGGACTTTACAATGTAAAGTCCCTGAATTCTGTCGGCCACAGCTATTGCCTGGGCGTGGGCTATGGCGCCGCCGTCCGATTTCTCTACTTTCATGACGATTATCTTGTCCTGGCTTTCAAAAGTGGATTGCTGAGGCACTACCACCACGTCGCTGTGCAAATGGGGAATCTGTATGGAGCCGGTGCTTCCATTGGTCAGGATGTGTTCGGGATTGTCAAACATGGCTCTGAATGAAATGGTACCGCTCATCTTGTCCACCTGGGAGTTGATGGTCTGAACTGTACCCTGGTGCGGGTACGTGTCGCCGTTGGCCATTATAAAAGAAAGCTTAGGCAGCTTCTGAATCTTTTCTTTGATCGTCTTTCCGGGAACCTCTTTGATGAAATCCAGATACTGACTTTCGTTCATGGCGAAATAGACATAGACCTGGTTAATCTCTGAAACCGTCGTCAGCGGCATCGGGTCGGCGGGACTAACGAGGTTGCCCTGGCGAAGCCGCACCTCGCCGACAAAGCCATTCACCGGACTGGTAATGTTGGAATAGGCGATATCCGCCTGGATGCTCTGGTAAGCCGCCTTCGCCTGCGCCAATTGCGCTTTGGCAGTTTCTAACTGGCTCTGACTGACGATATTTTGCTCTACTAAGGGCAGCAACTGATCTACCCGCACCTGAGCGGCGTTGATATTCGCCTGAGCGGCCTGCGCATCTTCGGTTCTGGACTGTGTTTCTATTTTAAATAAACTCTGTCCCTTGCTCACTCGCTGGCCTTCATCCACCATAACATGGGTGATGTAACCGGTGATTTTAGTTCTCACATCGCTGTTCACAATCCCTTCTACCGTGGCGGGATAGGTGTCGAAAGTAGTAATCGTTCTCGTTTCAACCTTCGTGGTCGGCGCCTGAGGAATTTGCTGCTTTTGGGTAGGATTGTCCTGTTCTTTCTGGTCGTTACAAGCGGCTATTAAAAAGCTCAAAGCCAATAAAGGAATGTATTTTTTCATTACAATTTTGAATTATGCCTGTTTTTCTATGGATTGGTAAATGACTAATTGTTCTTCCAAATATCTTATGGTGTCCTCCAAAAACTGAAGCGCACGCTCGTGAAAGCCGGTAGGCAGCTGATCCCCCGGTTCCTGATGCGTCTGGTTGTAGGCTATTTTGTAAGCCAGTAATTCCTTCTGGATGACTATCTCCGTTTCCCATTGTTCCGCCAGCCAGTTGATCTTGCGGGTGATATAGCCGGGCTTCATGGTGTAATAGCGCTTGCGCTCGCCACACTTAGTAAAATAGGTGATGGAACCGTGGGATTCCAGATTGGTGAGATGGGTAGAAATAGTGCTTTTGCTGGCTTCTAAATCGGTTACCAACTGATCGAAAGTAGTGCCGCTGCCCCCGTTGACGATGAGGGTCGCCAATATTCGGGCGGCTAAGGGGGGCGCCTTCTTCTCCTTCTCCAAATAGACGCCAAGGCGCTCTACTATGCTTTTTTTCCTCTGTTCTAAAGCTCTTTCCATAACTGAACTCCAAAAAAACGTGCAAACCTACGTTTAGTTCGGGAAAAAACGAACAAAGCAAAAACAATCGCAAATTAACAGAGGGCGCCAGCCATCGCCTGCGCCCTCTGTCGTCAAAAAGCAAAACCTTCTAATCGCGCTTATCTCCCTCCTACCATCAGCCTCGCCGTAGCCCGCGGAAGGCCCTGCTCCGTCAGGATGATAGTATAGGCGCCG
>CAZXQI010000210.1:0-2971 GCA_964643005.1 uncultured Saprospiraceae bacterium
CAAAAATATTTCACGTACCCCATTTGGAACGGCATGCCGAAACTCTGCCCCCAGATGAGGCCGGCGTGGTCAACCAGGTAGTAGTTTCCCGATGCGTTCATGTAATAAGTCCAGGCGAAGCGCTGATCCTGCGAGGGCATTTTCATGCCGACGATGAGCGTCTGATTAGTCATTGGGTTTACCATGAATATCTGGTTTTGTGGGCTGACGAAGTACTGCGCCATGTCGCCGTTGAAAAAACATTGGGCAATATAAGGGGACTGAGCTGGCGGCTGGGAAGGCTGTTTTGGCGGTTGTTGTCGCTGTTGAACGAGGTGGGCGTCGGGGCGCATTTTTTTAAAATCCTGCTGGGTGGGTGGGTTTTCCAGATTTTGTTGGTCAATCTGGTCTGCCAGAGCTAAGATGGCCAGGATGGTTTGGGACATTACTTCGGGCTGGGCGCCGAGGCCGAGGCGTTTTTCCCGCTGGTATTCTTTGTATTTTCCTTTTACTAAAATGGCCTGATTGTATAAATCGCCGCCTATGGTTTTTAAAAAACCGACTAAAGCATCGAGGGCGGTTTCGTTTTCGCCCTCCTCCAGTTGCTTTCGGATGGTATCAGTTATGTTTCCCATAAAGAAATAATTGTGAGAGAGAGCAAAGTAAAGACAAACGGCAGGCATTTAATAATGGCTCCGGGAATTTGTCGATGCGCAATTGATTGCAGAAAGACTTAGTTTTGCTGTCCTAAATTAAAATCCCTCCATTTTTTTCTTCTAAAAAAAGCCGCATTTGCGATGGCTATTATAAATTTCAGACTTATGAGTAACTCCTTAGACGACATTGCCAAACAGCGTATTCTCGTGCTCGATGGCGCCATGGGTACGATGATTCAGGGCTATGAATTAGACGAAACCGACTTTCGGGGCGGGCGTTTTTCCGACTGGAAAACAGACCTGAAGGGAAACAACGATCTGCTTTGCCTGACCCAGCCTCAGATTATTGAAGAGATCCATCGGGAATATCTTGAGGCCGGCGCCGATATCATTGAGACGAATACTTTTAACGCCAATTATATTTCTCAAACGGATTATGGCATGCAGGATTTGGCTTATGAAATAAACCTCGCCGCCGCCCGCATTGCTCGTATTGCCGCCGATGATTTTTCAAAAAAAATGCCGGACAAGCCCCGCTTTGTCGCAGGCGCTTTTGGCCCCCTGAGCAAAACGCTTTCCCTTTCTCCAGACGTGAACGACCCGGGCTTTAGAGCTGTCAGCTTCGATCAGTGTGCAAAAGCATATTACGATCAGGCGCGAGGCCTCTTAGATGGCGGCGTGGATATTTTTTTGGTGGAGACTATTTTCGACACGCTCAATGCGAAGGCGGCGCTGTTTGCCATCGATACGCTGTTCGATGAGCGGGGAGTGAAGTTGCCGATAATAATTTCCGGCACGATAACGGATGCCAGCGGGCGCACCCTCAGCGGCCAGACGGTGGAGGCTTTTTGGATTTCAATAAAACATGCCCGGCCATTTTGCGTGGGACTCAACTGTGCGCTGGGGGCGAAGGAGATGCGACCCCACTTAGAGGCTTTGTCTCAAATAGCCGACTGCTACGTCCATTCTTACCCGAATGCGGGTCTGCCCAATGAAATGGGAGAATACGACCAGACCCCACACGAAATGTGCGAATTCATCGAAGATTTTGTGGAAAGTGGTTTCGTGAATATCGTCGGCGGTTGCTGCGGTACGACTCCGGAGCACATTCGGCACGTAGCGGAACACGTAGCGGGTGCAAAGCCCCGGAAGCCAAAAGAACAGGAAAAGTTGACGATGCTCTCCGGCTTAGAGCCTCTGATGATTCGTCCAGACTCCAACTTTGTCAATATCGGCGAGCGCACCAACGTGACCGGTAGCCGCAAGTTTGCCCGTCTCATCAAAGAGAGCAATTACGCCGAAGCCCTGTCGGTGGCTCAGCAGCAGGTGGACGGGGGCGCCCAGGTCATCGACATCAATATGGACGAGGGCCTTCTCGACAGCGAGGCTGCCATGGAGAAATTCCTGAAACTCGTCATGTCCGAACCCGGCATCGCCAAGCTACCCATCATGATTGACAGTTCGAAATTCAGTGTGATTGAAGCGGGACTGAAATGCGTGCAGGGCAAGTGCATCGTGAACTCCATTTCTATGAAGGAAGGCGAGGAGGAGTTTATCCGCCAGGCCAAACTCGTCCGGCGATATGGCGCCGCCGCAGTCGTCATGGCTTTTGATGAAAAAGGGCAGGGCGATTCAGTGGAGCGTAAAGTGCAAATATGTGAACGGGCTTTTCACATTTTGACTCAGAAGGTGGGCTTCCCGCCGCAGGACATCATTTTCGACCCCAATATTTTTGCCATTGCAACGGGGATTGAGGAGCACAATCAATACGCTATCAACTACATTGAGGCTACCCGCCAAATCAAATTGCGTTGCCCCGGCGTGAAGATCAGCGGAGGAGTGAGCAACCTCTCTTTTAGCTTTCGGGGCAATGACCGGGTGCGGGAGGCAATGCACTCGGCCTTCCTCTACCACGCCATTCAGGCCGGTATGGACATGGGTATCGTGAATGCGGGTATGATGGAGATTTATGAAGAAATACCGAAAGACCTGCTCGAAAGGGTAGAGGACGTGCTCTTCAACCGTCGCTCCGACGCCACCGACCGACTCACCGAATTTGCCGAAAAAATAAAGAGCAATGGCGGCGCACAGGTTCAAAAAGATTTGAGCTGGCGAAATGCGCCCGTTGAAAAGCGCTTAGAATACGCTTTGGTGAAGGGCATTACCGATTTCATTATCGAGGATACCGAGGAGGCCCGACAGAAATTGCCCGAACCAATCAACGTCATCGAAGGCCCGCTCATGGACGGCATGAACGTGGTGGGCGATTTGTTTGGCAGCGGGAAAATGTTCTTACCCCAGGTAGTGAAATCTGCCAGGGTGATGAAGCAGTCCGT
>CAZXQI010000211.1:0-2967 GCA_964643005.1 uncultured Saprospiraceae bacterium
TCCCCTCCGGAAAAGAGCCGCCACCCGCTGAACCAGTCTTAAAAAAACAAGCTGACATTGTCACATTAATCTAATGTCAAAAGTCATTGTTCAGAAGAAGCAAACTTCCGCACTTTACAGCCGCTTTTTCAAAAAATTGCGAGGCGATTTCGTCCTGAAATAATGAAATGATTAAAAACGAAACTATCTGCTCTCCTCAAAAGCCTGGCGTCGGTGTCCTGGCATTGTACTTATTTTGCCGCCCGGCTGTAATCCATTTTAACCCTGCATTTTAGAATCTAAGGGCAAAAAGAGGAGGCAGGTAACTGTAAACACAAATTCTTTTTTAAAAAATAATTATGGAAAATTCTGATAAGAAAAAAGAGGGGCTGAGAAAAGCCGCTCTTAAGTTTCACGAATTCCCCCGAAGGGGAAAAATTGAAGTCTCGCCTACCAAGCCATGCGTGACGCAGGAAGATCTCTCCCTCGCATACACGCCCGGCGTAGCCGAGCCTTGCCTTGAAATTCAAAAAGACCCCGCTCTGGCGCGCCGCTATACCGCCAAGGGCAATCTCGTGGCGGTTGTCACCAACGGCACGGCGGTGCTCGGTCTGGGCAATATTGGCGCGCTCGCCGGCAAGCCCGTCATGGAAGGCAAAGGGGTGCTCTTCAAGCGATTCGCCGATATCGACGTCTTCGACATCGAAATAGGCTCCGAAGACCCCGAAGAAATTATCCGGACGGTGAGGAACATCGCTCCTACTTTTGGAGGTATCAACTTGGAAGACATCAAGGCGCCGGAGTGTTTTTACATCGAAGAGACGCTGAAAAAGGAACTGGACATTCCCGTGTTTCACGACGACCAGCACGGCACCGCCATCATCTCCGGCGCCGCCCTCCTGAACGCCGTAGAGTTGACAGGCCGGAAAATGTCAGAAGTAAAAATGGTTGTCAGCGGCGCTGGCGCTGCGGGCATTGCCTGCGCCAATTACTATATTTCCCTCGGCGTGAAATTGGAAAACATCCTGATGGTGGATAGCAATGGTGTGCTTTGGGAAGGTCGGGGCGACGAAAAAAAGAATAAGTACAAGGAGAAGTTTTTCAGAAAAACCAAAGCCCACAGCCTGACCGAAGCCATGCGCGGCGCAGACGTTTTTTGCGGCCTTTCTCAAAAGGATATCCTGAAACCGGAAATGGTACAACTCATGGCCGACAGACCCATCATTTTTGCCATGGCCAATCCCGATCCGGAAATCTCCTACCCGCTGGCGAGAGAAGTCCGTCCGGACGCCATCGTGGCCACCGGACGCAGCGACTATCCCAACCAGGTAAATAATGTGCTCGGATTTCCTTTCATCTTCCGGGGTGCGCTCGACGTCGAAGCCACCGGCATCAACGAAGAAATGAAACTGGCCGTAGCCCATGCGCTGGCGGCGCTGGCGAAGGAAGAAGTCCCCGACTCGGTGAAAAGGGCTTACGCCGACATGAACCTCAGCTTCGGCCCGGAGTACATCATCCCCAAGCCATTCGACCACCGGGTGTTGGTCTGGGCCTCCGCCGCAGTAGCCGAAGCCGCTATGCGCACCGGCGTTGCGCGAAAGCCCGTGGACTTAGAGGCCTACAAAGAATCGCTCCGCGAAAAAGTCGATTGGTCGAGGGAGTTCATGCGCAACATCCACATCGCCGCCCGCAAGGAACCCAGGCGCATCGTGTTCCCCGAAGGCAACCATCCAAAAATCATCTGGGCGGCCAGCGAAATTGTACAGGACGGCTATGCTAAACCTATCCTGCTCGTCAGGAATAAAGAAGAGCTGTTGCAGCAGTTTGAGGAGTTGCACCACGATTCAACTGGCATTGAAATTATTGAACCCAAATCCTGGCAATACCGGGACGAGTATGTGAAAGAATACTTCCGGCTGCGGCAGCGCAAGGGCAAGACCCTGAGCGGAGCAGGCCTGAGTCTGAAGAATTATTTCTACTTCGGCGCCATGATGGTACACGCAGGTCACGCCGACGGTATGGTGGCGGGCGTTTCCGTTCCCTATCCGGAAGTGCTGCGCCCCTCCTTAAAAATCCTCGGCCCAAAGACCGAGGATAAAATCGTGGCGGGGATGTACATGGTTCAGCATGAGCGCAAGAATTACTACCTCGCCGATGCGGCGGTGAATATCAACCCCACGGCAGAGCAACTTTGCGAAATTGCCCTCTTAGCAGCCGCGGGCATGGAACGCCTGCAAATCGAGCCGAGAATTGCGATGCTTTCCTTCTCTAATTTCGGCTCCGTCAGATCGCCGGAAACCGAGAAGATCATACGGGCGGTGGAAATGATTCGGGAACGCCGCTCCGACATCCCGGTGGATGGCCCCGTTCAACCGGACATCGCCCTCAACCCGGAGAAGATGGCAGAATTATTCCCCTTTGCAGACATTCGCAGACGGCCGAATCTGCTCATTTTCCCTAACCTTGATGCCGGCAACATCAGTCTCAGACTGATACAGCATTTAAGCCGCGCCAATACCATCGGGCCAATCATCATGGGACTGACAAAACCGGTTCACCTGCTGCCGCGAGATACAGATGTTGACAACATCGTCAACCTGACCGCCATCGCCTGTGTGGATGTGCAGAAAGCCTGATTAACTACAGCAGGCGTCTGCCTAAGAGAAAGTTTGAAAAAAACGGGACTGCCTTCCGACAGCCCCGTTTTTTATTTTTAAAAAATATCTTACTGTGGTTTGAGGCTTGGTATAGTGGGAGCTTTTCAGCGCAATGCTTTGTACGAAGTGGAAAAGGTGGAAGCTCTTTTGCAAACTTTGGTCGGCGTTTCGGCTTGTGCGGTTTGCAAGTGTGTGCGCTCGTGCATAGGTTTATTGTTGTGTCGCCTGAACGTGGTTAACAAACGTGTCCAACGTCAAAATACGCCCTCTAAATTCCTGTGGAAAGCTTTTCAGATAAGGATTTGGCACAACAAGGCAAACGTCATACTTA
>CAZXQI010000212.1:0-2904 GCA_964643005.1 uncultured Saprospiraceae bacterium
ATTCCACTATCATTAAATATCCAAATTGCAGCTTTGCGAAATTGGAGAAAATCGGATGAAAATCTCAATTTCAATTTCCCAGGGTTCAGTTTATTAATGCGCCGCCTTTTCCAAAATATTTTTTCTCAAAATATTTATAAGTCTGGTTATCCAACCGAAATGATGCTGGTCGTGGCGATGATTTCCAATAGAAGCCACTGTGTTACAGGGCACTAGCTCCGTTCTTTACAAATTGAATTTTTTTTACGCCTGCAATTTGGCAGATTTGCCCTCGAGTTCAGCTCCGCCATCCCGAGCCGGCAGAAACTCAGCGTCAATGACAACTTTCATCCAATAATCAAAATATCGTGAATACCAGACAACTCATCGAATGCGTCCCGAATTTTTCCGAGGGCCGGGACATGAACGCCATCAAACAAATTACCAACGAAATCGAAAGTATCGAAGGCGTCAAGCTGCTTGACGTGGATCCCGGCAAAGCCACCAATCGCACAGTCGTCACCTTTGTGGGCGAGCCGGAGCCGGTGATAAAGGCTGCTTTTTTAGCCATTAAAAAAGCGGCGGAAGTGATTGACATGAGCAAACACAAGGGCGAACACCCCCGCATGGGCGCCACGGACGTATGCCCGCTCATACCCATCGCCAATATTTCTATGGAAGAAACCGCGAAATGGGCGCACCGCTTAGGCGAACGCGCCGGGCGAGAATTGGACATACCTTTTTATATGTATGAAAACGCCGCCACCAGAGCCGACCGGCGCAACCTCGCCGTCATACGCGCCGGAGAATACGAGGCTCTCCCTGACAAGCTGAAAAAGCCGGAATGGAAGCCCGACTATGGCCCCGCCGCTTTCAATTCGAGAGCAGGAGCTACGGTCATCGGCGCAAGGGAATTCTTAGTGGCCTATAACGTCAATCTGAATACCACCAGCGAGCGTCGCGCCAATTCTGTCGCCTTCGACGTGAGAGAGCAGGGGCGGGTACTGCGCAAAGGCAACCCCGTCACCGGCGAAATCATGCTCGACGAAAACGGCCATCCAATGCGGCAACCCGGCGCCTGCAAAGCGGTCAAAGGCATCGGATGGTACATCCCCGAATACGGCGCAGCGCAGGTGTCCATGAACCTGACCAATTTAGATGTCACTCCTCTGCACATCGCCTTTGAGGAATGTTGCAGGAGCGCAGAGCGCAGAGGCATGCGCGTCACCGGCTCGGAACTCGTGGGCCTCGTCCCGCTCAAAACCATGCTCGACGCAGGCCGCTATTTTTTACAAAAACAAAAATGGGGAACGGGCGTATCAGAAGAGGAACTCGTCCACATCGCCGTCAAATCGATGGGCTTAGACGAACTGACCCCCTTTGACCCAAAGAAAAAAATTATCGAATACCAGTTGGCGGGCGACGACGCCGCTCCCCTCGTGCAGATGAACCTGAGAAGCTTCGCCAACGAGACGGCCAAAGACAGCGCCACTCCCGGCGGCGGTTCTATCTCCGCCTATGTCGGCGCACTCGGCGCTGCGCTCGCCGCTATGGTCGCCAACCTGAGCGCAGGCAAGCGGGGCTGGGACGACCGTATCGAAGAGTTTTCCGCCTGGGCTGAAAAGGGTCAGCGCCTCAAAGACAAACTGCTCCACCTTGTGGACGAGGACACGGAATCTTTCAATCAAATCATTGCCGCCTTCCGCCTGCCCAAAGAAACAGCGGAGGAAAAAGCCGCCCGCAAAGAGGCCGTGCAGGAAGCCACCCGCTACGCTATCGAAGTTCCTCTGCACACCATGGAAGCCGCCTTTGAGATATTTGAAATCGCCGAGGCAATGGCCAAAATCGGCAACAAAAGTTCCGTCTCCGATGCGGGCGTCGGCGCTCTCTGCGCCCGCGCCGCCATACACGGCGCCTGGCTGAATGTGCGCACCAACACAGTCAGCTTAGCTGATAAGGAACTGGCTGCCCAATACCTGAAGAGAGCGGAAGAAATCGGAAAGGAAGCCGATAAATTGGAACGGAAAATCGTAAAAATGGCCGAGGACAGAATGTGATTTAACTAAGCGGGTTTTCAGGTTCTGCTAAATTTCCAGGGTTTAAAGCATCGTCGCTTAACGAGAGTTCTCTCACAATAAAGCGAGTCAAAAAAGTGAAGACCGACGCCATGCCGCAGCATCTCTTTTTGTTTTTTTTGGTCTATTTCATCCTCGTGTTTGTCTGGCCCTCTTGGCGGGTATGGCGGAAGACGGGCGTCAATCCCGTCGTCATTCCGAAGGACGATTCCGCACATGGCTTCATTGGAAATATCTTCCGCTTCATCATTTTGCTGACCTTAGCCACGACGGCGGTGAACGCCTTTTTTCCGAAGTGGGAAAAATTCCTGCTTCCGTTCTGGTATCTCGAAAACGACCTAATCCGCTGGGCAGGCCTGCTTCTGCTGTACGGCTCACTAATCTGGATTATGGCGGCGCAACGGCAAATGAATAAATCATGGCGCATCGGCATAGACGAAAAAGGGCAGGCGGAATTAGTAGCTTCCGGCCTTTTCCGCTTCTCCCGCAATCCCATTTTCTTAGGTATGCTGGCCACGATGACGGGCTTTTTTCTCGTCCTCCCCAATGCGCTGAGCCTGCTGGTCTGTGCGCTCTCCTGGGTAGTCCTACAGGTGCAAGCGCGCTTAGAGGAGGAATTTTTACAAAAAACAAAAGGGGAGGCCTATCGGGAATATCGGCGAAAAGTGCGCAGGTGGTTGTGAGCTTTAGTAGAAAATTAATAGAGCAACGAGATTATTGGAGCTATTTGGGGTTTCTTTGATACTGACATAAACTTTAACTGAAATTCTCTTTCCGGATGGTTCTCCCGCGAAGGGATTATCTCTCCAAAAAATCTGCGAAAAAAATCCGAAATTAAACTCGGATGGAT
>CAZXQI010000213.1:0-2874 GCA_964643005.1 uncultured Saprospiraceae bacterium
AAATCTAAGTCGGTGGAAAAATGGAGGTCGGTGCGCTGCTGGATGCCGCCTTCCTGGAAGAGTTTAGCCTTGTGCTTTTTGGCGATGAGCCGGAAGAAGTCGCGCCACAGCAATCCGTAGAAAATCAGATAGGTTGATTTGCTCTCTCCCCGCTCCTGCTCATACCGCTTCAGTTCGTGGTATATCATCTTTGGAGAGAGGCAGCCCTGCGCCATCCAGGGAGAAAACTTGGTGGAGTAATCCCCACCGATTAGTTCATTGCGGGTTTCGATGTAGGTATGAGCCAGGTCGGACTCCCAGAGGTAGTAATTCAGCCTGTTCAGTCCTTCCGTTTCTCCTCCTTTGAATGGCAGCGCCGCGCGGTCGTCTTCCTGAAACTGCTCATGTCCCAGGCTCTCCAGAGTTGGAATGGCGCCCGCATCTATTCCCTGAAACAGAGGAGGCATTACCTCCGGCCTTGGCAGCGGTTCGCGAATATCTACAACCCGCTCCGTTTCTTTCCTAAACTGGGTAAAAGTATCCGGCGTTTGGGTGATTGGATAGGGAAGGTCGGCGGTGTAGTACAGCAGTTTTCCTCTGGAATAGCGCATTTCCTGTCCGACCGACCAGAGGTGTCGTTCCAGTATGTCTTGCACCCGCTCTTCTTCCGGCGTGCGCTCCCTATTGCAAAAGACCCAGGTAGAATGGCAACTGCGGGCGAGATTAAACACCTCTTCTTCGGGTTTTCCCACTCGCACAATCAAATCGCTTCCCAATCTGCGCAGGGAGGAACGCAGATTCTCTACGCTTTCAATGATGAATTTAGCCCGGTATTTATCAGTCTTTGGAAAGTCAAATCTCTGGGTCTTACCTCGGAATAATCTCTCGTCAAAAACATACACCGGAACTATAGTATCGCAATATCTCAGGGCTTCTGTCAGCGCTTCATTATCGTGTAGCCGCAAATCCAATCGAAACCAGAGGATGCCCGTTTTATTTCTCATAATTATTGTTTTAGATGTTGGTTGAATTCGGCCTAAACCATCTTTGCCAAACGCCGAATCAGAACTTTAACAAACCACCTCAAATCCAGTTCCCAATATATTTAAAAGGAAAGTAAAGAGAATGTCATTATTTCAGTTCGCCTGAAATCCATTAAACCTTTTCAAAAATTGTAACATAAAACCTTTTTTTAAAAAAGAAAAATTGTCTTTTGGAAGAGGCGTCTTCAGTCTTAAGGATTTAAATCCATTCCATCCCGACAGCCTGTCGCCAGGCGGCGAAAGCAAGTCTCCTATCTAAGCAGGTTCCAAACTTTTTCCAAAAAAAGAGCGGGCAGGTTACATTTGCCCTTCATCAATTTTTTAAAAATGAAACTCACACTTATACCGACTGAAAATTTTAAACTCGACGGAGGCGCCATGTTCGGCATCGTGCCTAAGCGGCTCTGGCAAGAACTGAATCCCCCGGACGAAAACAATCTCTGCACCTGGGCCATGCGCTGCCTGCTTATCCAGACAGGCCGGCGGAATATCCTCGTGGACTGCGGCATCGGCGATAAGCAGGACGCCAAATGGCGCTCTTTTTTTGAGCCGCATGGCGAAGATACTCTTTTGGACTCGCTGGCGGCCAATGGTTTGCAGACCGAAGATATCACCGACGTGTTTCTGACTCACCTCCACTTCGACCACTGCGGCGGAGCGGTAAAGCTGGACGAAAAAGGAAAGCTCGTTCCGACTTTTCCCAATGCGACCTACTGGAGCAACGAGGTACATTGGAAGTGGGCCATGGAACCCAACGAGCGGGAGCGCGCCTCTTTTTTAAAAGAAAATTTTGTTCCCCTTCGGGAAAATGGCAGGCTGCAATTCATTGACGTTCAAAAAGATATGCTGGAATGGCTGCCCGGCCTTTCCGTAAAATACGTTTACGGACACACGGAGGCGATGATGTCCCTGTACATTGACAATGGCGACCGCCGCTATCTCTATTGCGCCGACCTGATGCCTTCGGCTTATCACTTGGGAATGCCTTATGTCATGGCTTACGACATCCGTCCATTAGTCACATTGGAAGAAAAAGCCTGGCTCTACCAAACGGCGCTCGCCGAACAGTGGACGCTGATTTTTGAACACGACCCGGTAAACGCCTGCGCCAAGCTCGGCAAAAATGAACGGGGTCGGGTGTATGCGAGCGAAACCTATCCCCATTTAATTTGACCATCGTCCAGATAAAAGCCTTTCAGGTTTCCATAAAAAAAGGCTCCTGCAAATGAAGCAGGAGCCTTTTATCAGTTGGGGAGTTGATAGTTTTATTTGCTCGCCGTCAGTTTGATGGAAAGCTCAAAATCGTCGTAGATTGTCTTGTCTCCCAGGCCGTCGAAGAAGCTGCCTGAGCCGTAGCGAACGTTGAATTCAGAGCGGTCAATTTTAAAGTCGGCAACTGCAACTACCTTGTTGCCCTCCTCAGTCAGGTCGGCGTCGAATCTGATTTCTTTAGTAGTTTCTTTAATGGTGATGTTTCCAATGATTTTGTATTCACCGGGTTTGCCGCGAGAAACAACTTTGGTGATGACCAATTTGGCTGTTGGGTAATTGCTCACCCCGAAGAAGTCGTCGGATTTCAAGTGTCCTTCGAGCTTCGTTTTCCATTCTCCGGTCTGGTCGAGTACAGTAATGGTGTTCATGTCAATCACAAAGGCGCCGCCGCTCAGCATCCCGTTAGCGTCGAAGGTCAATTCGCCAGATTTGATATTGACCACGCCGTTGTGTTTGCCTGTTACCTTGTAGCCTCGCCATTTAACTGAACTGATCATTGTATCCACTTTTACAGTTTTCGAAATATACCAGTGATTAACAGTAATGTTTTTACCGACTATTGCGAGATGGCCTATGTTTG
>CAZXQI010000214.1:0-2841 GCA_964643005.1 uncultured Saprospiraceae bacterium
ATTCTGCGCTTTGAATTCCCTCCGGTAATAAATCATTCACCTATACAGTTGAAATTTTTGAAAATAAACAAAGAGAGTCAAAATTAGCAAAATAGACCCGTTAGCGGGCGATGGGGATTCCCTTTGCCTGCTGAAATAATTTTTCCAAATCTTGGGGGGAGTTGAAAGGCTGGAACGAATGCTGATTATCTTTGCCCTCTTTTAAAAACATACCGTAATGATTCAACGAATTCAGACTATCTTTTTAGCCCTTGCGGCGGCGAGCGGATTTGGCGTACTCGCAAGCCACTTTGCCACATCTTCTTCTGTGGTATCGGGTTCTGTCCTGTTTTCCGATGGGGTTTTCAATGTTCAGGATAATATAGGCCTGTTGATTTTGTTTGCTCTGGCGGGCGCTTTGGCTCTCGCCGGTATTTTTCTTTTTAAGAACAGGCAGTTGCAGTTGAAAATCTGCCGTATTGCGCTTATTGCCAATGTGCTGGGTTTCGCGCTGGCGGTTCTTCTCCTTTTACAAAACCTCGCAGGCTTGGACAGCGTGGAATTGAGCGACGGCTTAGGCGCCTGGCTCCCAATTGTGTATTTGGTCTTTGGCATTCTGGCACTGCGCTACATCAATAAGGATGAGCAGATAGTCAAATCTATGGATCGGCTCCGTTAAATCTTAGGGAGGGTCTAAAAAGCAAACAGGCCGATCGGGATTTCTCCAGGTCGGCCTGTTTGTATTTAAACGACGCAATTTGCTTAGTCTAATTTTGCGTCGTCAGCTCTTTTTCTTGCTGCGTAATTAACTTTTAACTGGCCAATTTTCCGAAGTTGCTGCTTGACATCCTGTACGATGCCCATGGTGATATCCCCATCTACGCGGAGGGAAGAAGTGACGCGTGGGCGCAGGTTGGGTTGTACGGTTTGTTTGTGGTTTTCCACAAATAAAGCCAGATCGCCAATGGTTGCAAAAGAGTCTCCCAACTGGATACGGGGAGCAGTGCCATAAATAGACTGGAACCTTTGTTGAGGTCTGCCGATGTATATATAATGTACCAGCGATTTTTGCTCAAGCTTTTCTAATTCCGTAGCCTGTGGCACGGTTACCTTGACTTTCAATTCCGTCTCTCTCATTTTGGTGATCACCATAAAGAAGAAAAGCAGGATAAATACGATGTCAGGCAGTGAAGCCGTGGATATGGCTGGAGAGGAGTTACCTCTTTTTTTCTTAAACTTTGACATAATACTTGTTTTAGAGTTTGATCAACATGAATCAAATTAGTTTGATTCTTCTCCAAAGGCTGTAGGCTCTGCCTCGGACAAGACGAAAGGTATCTTATCCTTGATCTTGTCTTTTTGCGCCTTCGGCAAATCCTCGCTGTAGGGCTTGCCGTACATCTTCATGCTCTCTTCATTCCACAACTCATTGTAGGCAGCCTTTAGCTCGTTGTACACTTCTAAATAGGATTTATAGCTGGTACCCCTGTCGTTTTTGAGCGAAATGATAGCTGCATTGGGAGCTTCCGCCAAATCAGGATCGTTGGTAGGATTCATAATGAATTCCTTTGCCTTTTCTCTGATTTCGCTCATGTGAATGATCTCCCCCCTTGCCAGCAACTGATTTTGAGCGTTGACCAACACCGAGAAAACGTTCCTTTGTTTAAGGTTGACCGTTTCAGGCTCTTCCTCCGACCATTCAGGCAATTTGACGGTAATGCCTCTTTCTACGTCAATAGTTGTCGTGACAAGGAAGAAAACGAGAAGGAGGAACGCAATGTCAGCCATGGAGCTGGCATTGATTTCAGGCGCCGACCTGTTACTTTTTGCCATGACGATTAGTTTTTAAAATAGTTCCAGACTTCAAGCGCGATTGCGAGAATCACTGCGCCCGCGCCCAGTACCATAGTCAATGAAATTCCAGCGCTGATAATCTTGCTAATCGAAGCAGGTATATTAAAACGAGCAATATTCTCACCGAGAGACCCTGCTGCGTCTGCATCTGCAATGCTGAATAAAATGACGAAAATGATAGCGAGGACTCCTAAAGCAATCAGGCTTTTCAAGGATCCCTTCGGATTTTTTACCACCTCAAAAATGCTGAAGAGCAGAATAGCTACCACTCCGATAACTAACAAGATAGCGGTGAGGTAAATGCCCGTGTTGAACATATTGCCTTCGTTGGAGTAGGATTGTTGCGCTTCCGGAACGCTATTGAATTTATCCAGGCCGCTGAGTATTGGTATCAAGGTGATAACCAACACGACTACCGTAGCAAGGAAAGCTATGGTCGGCCCGTTTTTAGACAGAAATTTATAGGACATAGCTTATTTTTGATTCTTATTAAAAATGTTGTTTTCGACCATCATATCTACCAATGCCACTGAGGCCTCTTCCATTTTGTGGGTAATCCCGTCAATTTTAGAGATGAAGTAGTTGTAGAATACCTGCATGATCATAGCTACGATAAGACCGAAGACCGTAGTCAACAAAGCCACTTTAATACCGCCCGCAACGATAGTCGGAGAGATGTCTCCCACCCGCTCGATGTTGTCGAAGGCGTCCACCATCCCGATGACTGTTCCGAAGAAACCGAGCATAGGAGCGAGGGCGATGACCAATGAAATCCAGATAAGACCTTTTTCGAGAAGGTTCATCTGGATGCTGCCGTAAGAAATAATTGCCTTTTCGGAAGCTTCAGGGCCGTAACTGGCATTTTTAAGACCCTCGTACATGACGCTTGCTGTGGGGCCAGGGGTAGAGCGGCAAATTTCCATGGCGCCGTTAACGTCGCCAGACTTCAATCTGTCGTCCACTCTTTGGAGCAGTTTGTCTGTGTTGACGGAAGCCAGGTTGAGGGTA
>CAZXQI010000215.1:0-2694 GCA_964643005.1 uncultured Saprospiraceae bacterium
GCAAAGGTATTATTCTTTCTCTTAATTGCGCAAACGCCCCTGCAATTTTTTTTTCAGATCAGGCCTTATTAACGAGGCTTTCGGATTCTGGTTTCAATTCTAATGCGACTTTGGAGAAAATTGCCTGCCTGGCTCCTAATACGTTGAGAATCAGAAAATAAGAAAAACCTCTTTCTTTCCCGACTCAGATGATAATTGTAGATTCGCCCCTCTTTTATTCAATATTTTTTAAAATGAAAATCTTCCACCTTTTTTGGATTTGCCTGTTGCTCCTATCCTGCGGCGTAAAACCTTCATCTGTACCCATTTCAAAGGAATTAGAATACACGGTAGAAGCCGCCCCCGAATGGACGAATCTGTTTTACCGCAATTCGGGTTGGTTTGGAGCGGACGGCATTTTTTCCATTCCCCTGAGCGGGGTGGACAAAGTGGGCAATCTCGACAATAGCGAGACCTTACTGCTGTTCAGCGATACCTATATCGGCGAGGTAAAAGATGGGAAGCCCGAACCCGGAAACCTCATGGTGAACAACACGGTGGCTTACGTTCAGGGAAACACGCCCAGCCCCGACAACATTCAATTTTTTTATAAAAAAGGAAAAGACGGCCAACCGGAAACCTTTTTTGTACCCCAAAACACGGGCGGGAAAAAACAGCATTTTTGGCTGGGTGACGGATTTGTCAATCAGGAAAGGGATAATACGCTCTACGTCTTTGCCTACCATATTGAAATCACCGGCCCGGATGTTTTCGATTTCATGGAGCCAGATGTTTCGCTCATTGCCCTGCCTGCCGGAAGCCGCCCTCCCTTTGAGCGGCAGCGCCAGATTAAAACTCCGCTGCATTTAGAATTGCCGGAAGTAGGAACGGGCAATTTTGGAGCGGGCGTCCTGGTCAACACCAAATGGGCGGGAGCGCCGCATCCCGACGGCTATGTGTATGTCTATGCCTGCGTCGGGCAACAGGACAAAAACCTCCTGGCCGCACGGGTGAAGCCAAAGGATTTTGAAGACTTTTCCAAATGGCGATACTGGGATGGCCTCTCCTGGAATGCTGATATTCAACAACTTAAACCTGTCACCAACGCCGCGTCCAACGAACTCAGCGTCACGCCTCTGCCCGATGGACGCTATGCGCTCGTCTTTCAGGTGCTGGGACTTTCGGACAAAGTGGGCATGCGCATTGGTAGCAGCCCCGTTGGGCCTTTTGGCGAGATTCAGGAAATATGGCGCACGCCGGAAGCAGACGACGAGGGCTTGTTTTGCTACAATGCCAAAGCGCATCCCAATCTCTCCCAGCCTGGCGAATTGCTCATCAGCTACAACACCATTACCCTGGATTTTTGGAAGGATATTCAAAAGGACGCGCACATCTACCGACCGAGGTTTATTCGTTTGAAATGGAAGTAAAACTGCGGTGAAATTTCGGAATTACAATCTGCGGAAAATCCCAGGCTCATGTTGAGTAGCAAAAAAAACGGCGAGAAACCGGAAACTCCGATTTCCCGCCGTTTGGCGATATTTTTTATAAAAAACTGCCGCCGTTTTAGGCGCCGCTAAAATTACTTCGGCTTAGCAGCCCATTCGAATTTCCAGTCCCACACCACGCAACCAAATACGCTCAGGTCAATGGTTTGAGTGGATTTGATAGAAGTATTGGAAGCAGATTGAATATTGTAAACTTCTGTCTGCACGTCGTTCGGGTCGAAAGCGCCCACCGAAACAATGGTCAACTCGGATTCGTCAGCGCTCAATGTCCAGGTCGTAGGTACGCGGAAACCGTCGAAGTCGCAGGTGCCGCCGCCAGTGCCGGTGATGGCGCCGTAATCCAGCGCATAAGTTCCGTCTTCATTGAAAGAATAAACATTGTCAGCTTCACAGTCAAAGATTTGCTCTGTTTCAGGCTCTGAGTCTAAGCACTTGCCCTTCTTTGATTTCCATTGCCAGCCGAAATTCGTGAGCAGGTACCGGACGCTCGGCTCGGTCGTAATGATAAAATCGGCAGAACCGGTTTGCCCTTTGTTATCTTCGGCAGTAAAGTTAAAGCGGATGGGGCCGGCCAAACCTTCTTCGCCCAGTACGTAGTCTTCCGTGTGCGATTCGTGGTTCATAACTTTTGTTCCATCTGTTCCGTAGCTTGCGTCTATCGTTGTCCCGATGTACTTGGTAATGCGCAACTCTTTCAGCCCTTCCGGTGCGACGATAGTTGCGGTCACGCTGGCAGTCTCGCCGATTTTTCCGGTGAAGCTATCGCTGGACAGCGTGACGGTTGGCTTCGGTTTTGCCTCATCATCATCTTTGCAGGAGTTGAGGGTCAGCATCGCGCCAACCAGTAGGGTGGGCAGAGCCAGATAAAGAAACTTTGTGTACTTCATTGTTAAAAATTTTTTAGTGAAAAATTATTTGTTGACTGTATCCAG
This sequence comes from uncultured Saprospiraceae bacterium, assembly GCA_964643005.1. GTDB lineage: Bacteria > Bacteroidota > Bacteroidia > Chitinophagales > Saprospiraceae > UBA6168. Next base: position 2,420 of record CAZXQI010000215.1, read on the forward strand.
ACAGCTAAGCCGTAGCGCACAACCGACTGAAAATTTAAAAATAAATTCTTTCATAGCGCCGCACCGGGCATTTCAAAAATGCGCAAGCGACCCCCATTGACGCCGGCTAATACCAGCTTTTTACCTGTCGCCAGCTTCAACCCTGCCAAATCCCGAACGACGCTTTCCACATAAAAACCGCTTTGCCCAGGAGTCTGAGGGGAAAAATCGACTTCCCCGTTCCCCATAAGCAGCAGGCCGTTCGAGGAGTTCAGATAACCTGTGGTCACATCGAA
>CAZXQI010000216.1:0-2555 GCA_964643005.1 uncultured Saprospiraceae bacterium
ATCTATTTTATTGATAGTCAATGAGATAAGTGCTTTTTAAGGGACGACTAAGTAAGTGTTTGTTCAAAGTTTTTGTTTTGAGTCCCCAAGAGAGGAGGGGACTTTTTTTCCCTTTTAAAAATTATTATTTTGTTCATAGTGTTTGTGTTTGTCAGATCCCTATCGTCTATTGGTAGGGATTTTTCTCTTCAAGAGAGTCAGAGTAGTTTTTTTAAAAAATAAAAATAATTTATAAAGACTTGGCAATCTGTATTTTAGAATTAATTTTTTTAAAAAAATAAAAAAGGCTAAAGGCGAATAAAGGGAAACTACCCCAGGTTTCATTTTTTATTCCTCCATTTCAACTAAGGCTCCATACAGGACAAAATGAGCAAAGAACCTTATGTCGGCGATACCAAAAACCTCCCGTAAAGCCGCTGTGGTAGCACTCACCGTTCCCCCCATTTCTTTTAGCTTGCGTCTCCTGTTTCGCAGATCGCCAACGAAAGGCAGATTGAGGATGGCAATCCATCCACTTTCTGTCTCTATCAGAAAGTCCAGTCTCGTTTGGAACAGACTTCCGTCAATTATGGCGCTGAGCGGATACAGCCGCCGGATTTTTTGGATGGAAAAATTTGCGCCCAACCAGTTTTGAAAGGAAAGGGATTGCGAAGCGAAAAGCGCAGGCTCGCAGAATTCGAGCGCGCCGTATCTTTCCAACAGGTCTTCAGCCATCTTTAGCCGCTTCTGTTCTTCCATGTCTCTGCGGTCGGCCAACATAAATAAATGAATAGCTTAGGCGACCGCTACCCGCTCCTGCACTTCGGGCAGAGGAATGGCCGAAGCGTAATTGCCTTCAGAGCCAATTTGAAGCGGCGCCCCCCACTGATTCCCCGCCAGGTTGAATAAAAAAGGAGGATGCGATTTCTTCCCTTCGGGCTTGGTGAGGTACAAAACGCTCTCTTCCCTGAAATCGGCATGCCCAAAATCCTTTGGAAAATAGCCGACCGCCAGATCTATTTCGAGGGCTTTGCCGCCCCATTCCCAGTTGCTTTGACTTTGCTCCGTCAGGGCAGGAAAGTTTTCATTCCCCTCGCCGCAAACCCGATTCAGCCAGAGCGGGGGCTCCTTGCGGGTGGGAAAGACCAGGTAATCTCTCGCCCGCGTTATGCCGACGTAGAGCAGGCGGGCTTCTTCTTCCAGCGCTTCTCTCCGCTTATCTGCCTTTTCCGGCGAGGCGTCTATCCGCTCGGCCAGCAGGGTTTTTTGAAACTGCGACCCGTAGGGATTCACCCAGAGCCGCAGCCAGCGATTTCCCAACAGATTGTTCAAATCCACCTGCTCCGTTTCAGCGACGACGGATAAGCCCCAGACATCGTCCCTCAGCTTGTTTTCGAGAGAATGGCAGATCGTGACGGGATACTCTAAGCCCTTGCTTTTGTGATAGGTGAGCACATTCACCGCGCCCGCATTTTCACCGGAACTTTGAAAATCTGCCCCGACATTTTCAAGCTCGTTGAGCCAGAGGAGAAAGCCCCCCAAAGAGGCGGCAGACTGGAGCCGGTTGCAGGCTTCTTCGTATTTGAAGGCCAGATTTGTGAGCGCATCCACATTGCCTAAGCGTTGTTCGGGATTGCCCCAGGAGGCGATGATGCGGCGCAGATCCATTTCGCTGAGCAGCAGCGCCAATATCTCCGACCCCGACAAATCGGCGGTCAGCGCGCGGAGCTGGTTGAGCCGCTGGATGAACGGATTTTGCTCCCCCCATTTGGAATGACTCGTACCAGCGTCCCGTTCCTCTAAGTAGTTCAGGCGATCTTCCATGATATCCTCTACTTGTTGCTCTCCCGCTAAGAGGAGCAATTCGGCAATGGAAAGCGAATCGTATTTATTTAAAATAAATTTCAGGCAGGCGAGAATCAGCCGAGCCTCGGCGGTACTCAACAATCCGGCTCGCGAGATGGCCGCCCGGAGTCCCACCTGATGCAGCGCCTCCGCTACGGATTGGCAGTCGTAGTTGGAGCGGCAGAGGATGGCCACGTCGCCGGGTCTGGCGTTGCGGTATTTTCTTTCGCCTTTTGGCAGGATGAGCATTCCCCTCTCCAATACGGTATGGAGCGTTTCCGCAAGGCAGTGATTGAACCAGACCTGGTTGGTTCTGCCGTCCTCATCGGGTTTGAAATGCCAGTGGTGGAGCGCATTTCCAATTGCCTCCGGTTCGTCATCGCGATTGGCAGTATCGAAGCCGGCCTTGCTCCTGCGCTTCGCCTGTAAGACGACCTGCTCTGGCGCCATAGTTTTGAAGGCAGCCGTGAAAATCGCATTCGTCAGCGAAACAATTGGCTCCCTCGACCGCCAGGAATGTTTCAGGATGTTTTCCTTTTTCAACCCGCCCTGACTTTCGATAATGGCTTTCATCAAAGCAGGCTCTGCCCCCCGAAAGCCGTAAATGCTCTGCTTAGGGTCTCCCACCCAGACCGAGTAGTCGGCAAACTGGGACAGTTTTAAAAAAATATTTAACTGCAAAGGACTGGTGTCCTGAAATTCGTCCACCATGAGCAGGTTCAGTTCCTGAC
>CAZXQI010000217.1:0-2521 GCA_964643005.1 uncultured Saprospiraceae bacterium
CTACCCAGGGCAGGAAAGGCAGGAGGGAGAACATGCCGAGCAACAGAGTCATCCGCAGGCTTACCTTTAAGTTCTCTTTATTTTCAAAATAAATTCCCGCCAGGAGGAGCAGCCCCGCTAAAAGCACCCCCCATTTTAAAATATCCACTCCGATATGGTATTCGCGCAATCCTGCCGTTTCGTCAATTTTCAAAAGAAAAACGAGAAATAAGCAAATTAGAAAGGAGGCAAACATTCCCCTTTCCCTGGCCAGGAAATACCAGATGGCACAAACGAGCGCAAAGGCAAAATAGAGCGTCGTCAATTTGATGCCCATACTGAATCCCGTCAACAAGCCTGTAAGCAGCATCTCCCGATTTTGTAAAAGCCAGGATTTCCCTTTTAGAGGCTTTTCCGTTTCAGGCTCTTTTCTATTTTTAAAATAATTGAACAGGAGGATGACAGTGACCAAGTAAAAGAAAAGCATCCCGAGGTCAACCTTTAATTCTGCGTACATCTGGCTGGCAAAAATGGGTATCAGTGAAAAACTGAATACAGCCACTAAGTTGGCGTTGACACTGAGTTTGAGCCAGCTCTTTCCAAGTACAAACACGGCGACTAAGGCCAGAAATCCCCCCAGATAGGACAAGGCCAGGGTAATCGGAGTCGAGCCGAACAGCACATGCCCGAGCGCCATCAACAGAGACCAGTTGTAAGGCTGGAAGCCCTCGACCAGTGCGTGGTGCTGGTTGATGAGAGATGGGAGATTGGCGTAGAGCGTCAACGTGTCGAAACCCGGCGGCATAGGAACATGCAGAGCCGTGAAGTTAATACTCAGGGTCGCTACCAATAAAAAAGCGGCGATGGCGCCGACGACATTCAGCTTTTTATCAGTCGCAATGGGAGCGACAAGCGTGGTCTTTATAAAGGAAATGGCATCCCTCCACTGGAATGCCAGCAGGGCAAACATCAGCGGAAAAACGACGAAGGAATACAACAGAGAAACCGCCCCCAGCAGGAATAAAACCAGAACAAAACCCATGATGCCGACAGCGAGGTCTAAAATCAGCCGATCCTCCTTTTTGACTTTTATTCCTAACAATTTATTCAGGGGTCTGCCCGCTGCATAACAGGTCAGGGCGATGAAATAAACAGCCAGTGCGCTCCCCCCAACCTGCCCCAATGCTTTCATTGCCTTCGGCAAATCGTATTGTAAATCTTCGATCAATTTTCCAAAGGCAAAACCCACGCTGGCCAAACTGATGATCAGGAACAGGACAAACAGGGTAATCCCGTTAAAAAAGCCCTGGTATTTCTTTTGTTTGCCAAACTTTAATGCGCTCCAGACCATCCCTCCTCCTAAGACCAGGAGAAAGACAGCAAACCCCCGGTACTCAAATAATTTGAAAGAATAATAGTAGGCGACGTGTTTCTGCCAATAGTCGGCAAAGACAAACAACAACCAAAAAAGCAGGAAGGCGATGGAAATGATGCGCGCGACTATTTTCATATTTCTTTAATAATCAAAAACTTGCAACAGTTTAGGTTCGATACAATATAATAACGCCGGTCAAAAGATAAAAAAAAGAAGTTTAGTTTGTGCAACTTCGACAGTTTGGAAACCGTAGCTCTAATCAAAGGTCTTTTCTGAACTTTACAAAAACCATTTCTCCTCAGAGTTAAAACAGCGTTTCAATGGCCAAAAGCCGATCAGTTTCAATCGGCAAGTTAGTCCGCCAATAAATTTCCGGCAGTTTAAAAAAATGGTATTGCCTGAAACAACGCAAAGAAAAAAACTGGATGTCATCAACCATTCCCATCATCATACTCAACTGGAACGGCATAGAAGATACCCTCGAATGTATCAACTCCTTGTCTGAACAAAAGTATTTAAATTTCTATATCTACCTCGTAGATAATGGTTCAGATGAAGAGAATGTCCGGCTTCTGAAAAAATACTTTGCCCATCATCCGAAGATCAGGCTGATTTTCAATGAATCGAACCTCGGCTTTGCAAAGGGCAACAACGCCATTTTGCGGCGCCTGATAGCGCCCGACCATGACTTCAGGTACATAGCGCTACTCAATAACGATACGGAGGTAGATAGCGAATGGTTGCAGGAGTTGGTTCGCTGTGCAGAAGAAACGGGCGCTGGGATGGTAAGCAGCAAAATGATCAATTACTTCGACAGGAAGCTGATGGACAACGCCGGCCACAAGATGCTGAACACCGCAGAAATCATCCCTATCGGGCATCTGGAACCCGTCGAAAGCTTTAGCGAGCGGTTTGAAAACATGGGACCCTGCGCCGGCGCTGCGCTCTATTCAGTCGAAATGCTGCGTCAGATTGGCGTATTCGACAGGTATTTTGAAACGGGTTACGAGGATGCGGAATTGGGCGTCCGAGGGGTAGTGCTGGGCTATAAAAGCGTTTTCGAGCCAAAGGCAATCGTCTATCACAAAATTAGTCGCTCGGTCAATAAAGTATTGAATTACAACTATTTATTGAAAATACAACTCAATATTTTTTATAGTTATTTCA
>CAZXQI010000218.1:0-2475 GCA_964643005.1 uncultured Saprospiraceae bacterium
TTTCTCCTAAAATTTCAGGCCGATATCTTATTTTCCCGAAAACAGAATTTCCTCCGCCAATGCGCAGATAATATGCCCTGTGAGAATATGCCCCTCCTGAATCCTGGGCGTGTCCTCCGAGGGGATTTTAATCAGAAAATCGCAAAGCCCTACCATGGCGCCGCCCGTCGCTCCCGTCATGCCGACGGTTTTCAGGTGGAGAGATTTTGCCTTTTGGAGTGCGTTTAAAATATTGGGAGAGTGGCCGGAGGTGGAGAGTGCGACCAACAAATCGCCTTCTCTGCCCATAGCTTCTACCGCTCTGGCAAAGACCTGGTCGAACCCGAAGTCGTTTCCTGCTGCCGTCAGAAAGGAGGTGTTGACGTGGAGCGCCTCGGCAAACAGCGCTTGGCGGTCGAGGTAGTAGCGCCCGGACAATTCGGCGGCTAAGTGCTGGGCGTCGGCTGCGCTGCCGCCGTTTCCACAAAAGAGGACTTTCCCGCACTGCCGATAAGTGGCTACCACCAATTCTACCGCCTGAGCTACCGTTTCTGTGAAACTGTCGTCGGCGAGGAGCGCTTCTTTCATCGAAATGCTATCGCGAATGGTATTTTTTATCCGCTCTTTCATGCTTAGTCTGTGCTCAACTGGGCTTTGAGGTAGTCGGTCAGTTCGCTCAGATGTACTTCCTTTTGCACCCTGCTAATCCACTCCTGCTTGTCGGAAATTGTGTTGGCCAACTGCTTGCCCAATTTCAGGTTTTTAACGGAGACAACGCCTTTTGCAGCTTCGTCTGCACCCAGCAATACTACGACGGGGCAGTTTTTGCTGTCGGCGTAGGCCATTTGTTTTTTCATCTTGCGGAAGCCCTTGTAGTTGCCCACATAAACTTCGGCGTCAATGCCCGCCTTGCGCAATTCTCTGGCGATGCGGTAATACTCGTTTTGCAGCGCATCGTCGAAATAGGCGATAAACACAGGGCCTTCAGCCTGGGCGGCGTCGGGCTTGACCATGCTGAGCAATTCAGCTAAGCGATCCACGCCTATGGAAGCGCCTGTGGCGGGAACCTTCATGCCCAAGAGTTTTTCAACGAGGCCGTCATAGCGACCTCCGCCACAGATAGAACCCACCTTGCGCTCTCTGCCCTTTTCATCCTTATAGGTCAGCAGCGACTCGGCTTCAAAGACGGGGCCGGTATAGTAAGCCATGCCCCGCATCAGCGTCGGGTCAAAAATGATGCGCTCATCGTCGAAGCCGAGGCTGTCCCAGATTTGATCCATCTTCCGCAATTCTTCGACGCCTTCCAGCGCCAATTCGCTTTCGCCGACTGCCGAGCTAAAGCGCTCCAACACGGCCTTGCGGTCGGCGGCGTCGGTGGCTATTTTGATGAAGTCTATAATCTTTTCAATTATTTTTTCTTCCAACAACAACCCTGGAACTTCGGCGCCAGAGCTGTCCACCCTGCCCTTTCCGAGTTCGAGCTGCATGTCTTCCCAGCCGATTTTGTCTAATTTGTCAATCACGCGAAGCACGGCGGCCTCCTGCTCGTCGGTGGCAATGCCAATAGACTGTAAGAATCCCTTCAGTACTTTTCGATTGTTGACTTTTAGTCGGTAGGTGTTTCGCTCTAAGCCTATCTCCTCCAGGGCATCGGATAGAATCATGCAGGCTTCTGCGTCTGCGGCCACGTCCCGCGTCCCTACCGTATCGAAATCCACCTGCCAAAATTCCCGAAAGCGTCCGGGCATGAGTTTGAGTTCATAGCGAAAAACCGGCCCGTACTGAAAGCGACGAAACAGTGGCGCATTGGATTCCATGACTTGATTGCGTTTCACGTCCATCCAAAGGCGCTCGGCATACACCCTGGCTAAGGGCGCCGTCAGGTCGTAGCGCATGGCTAAGGGATGAAATTCCATGACGGCCTTTCCATCGGCGTCCCGCATTTCGGCGCCGTCGGGCAGCAGTATCGGCTCTTCCTCGGGATTGCGAAAGCTGTAAACGCCTTTGTCAACGGTGTCTTCATCGGGCATGTACTTCCCCAAAGCGTCGGCATACTCCAACACGGGCGTGTCCCAATGCTCAAAGCCGTAAGACCGATATACCTTAGCGGCAGCCCGAATTATTTTCTGCCGGATCTGGTTCATGCCGGCGTCAATATCTCTGAAACCCTTGATCTTGCGGGGAATATTTCCTCGTTCCATAGTCCTTTTTTTCTAAATGTCTAAAAACAAAAAAGCATCACTTCTACTGGATCGAAGTAATGCTTTTTGTCCCCCCGAGTGGACTCGAACCACTGACCCCCGGAACCACAATCCGATGCTCTAACCAACTGAGCTACAGGGGGAGCTAAAGTTATTGATGCAAATAAATCATACCTGCTTTTCAAAGCGCCGCAAATGTAAAAATAGTTCTCCAAACTTCCGTAGAAATTCAATTGTAATTCCCTGCGGGGGAATTCGTCGGAAATTTCTCTTAAAGGGAAAGATTTATACCTGC
>CAZXQI010000219.1:0-2470 GCA_964643005.1 uncultured Saprospiraceae bacterium
ACGACCACAGCATGTTGTACGAGGCGCCGGTGAAGCCCTCTCCCAATCTCCCCAACATGCGGGCGATTTACCTCTATCCCTCTCTTTGTTTTTTTGAAGGAACCATCGTCAGCGTAGGCCGGGGAACGGATAAGCAGTTTCAGGTCGTCGGAGCGCCGGGTTTCGATCTGGGTAATTTCAGCTTTACTCCGGTCTCCATGGAAGGCGCCAAAAACCCACCCCAGGAGGGGAAACTCTGTCGGGGCTTCGACCTATCGGACATGGAGATCGGAGCGCTACAGCAACGGCGGTCTTTAGATTTGAGCTATCTGATCGAGTTCTATCGCGGCGCACCCGATAAGGGGAGTTTTTTTTTAAAAAATAATTTTATTGAAAAATTGGCGGGAGGGCCTGACTTGAAGAAACAAATTGTTGAAGGCAGGACGGAGGCGGAAATACGCCAAAGCTGGCAGGCCGGCTTAGATAAGTTCCAACTGATTCGCAAAAAGTATTTGCTGTATCCCGATTTTTAGAGCGACTATATATATGGAGCAGGGCGGCTTTTAAGGCTATATTTTTTTCAACCGGCGCCGGGGTCGCCCGTCCTGTCAGAGTTGCAGTCAAAACGGTAATCGCTGTTGGACTGACTCTGCCATTCCTCATTGCGACCATTCCGTGGGTTCTCTGTCCCATCGGTGTTTTCTCAGTTCGTGCAGGGTGTCGTATTTCAGGCCAATGCCATCGCTACAGCCGATATTCATTTCCAAATGGCGGAGTTTGCGCATGCCTGGGATGACGGTATGCACGTCGGGATTGCTGAGGATGAAGCGCAGCGCCATTTGCGCCATGCTCATCCTCGGGGGGATGATGGGGCGGAGCGCCTCGGCATGTTCGACGCTGGAAATGAGATTTTCGGGGACGAAATAGGTAGAGCGCCAGTCGTTTTTGGGGAAGCTCGTCTCTTTGGTGAGATTACCGATGAGCGTCCCCTCGTCGAAGGGAACTCTGGCTATGACGCCGAGGTCGAGCTGCTGGCAGAGCGGAAAGAGATTGTCTTCCGGGCTTTGGTCAAAAATATTATAGATGACCTGCACGGTGTCAATCAGGCCGGTTTTCAGGGTCTCTAAGCTGTTGTCCGGCTCCCAGCGGTTGATGCTGATACCCCAAAACCGCACCTTACCCGCCGAGGTGATTTGGTCAATGGCCTCTTTCCACTCGTCCTGATTCGCCCAGTCGTCTTCCCAGACGTGAAACTGCATGAGGTCAATCTGCTCCAGCTCGAGGTTTTTCAGGCTTCTGTCCACATATTTGAAAATGTAATCCAATGGGAAAACTTCTTCTAATTTAAATCCCCTGCGGGAGGGCCACTTTCTGTTTTTCGGGGGGATTTTGCTGGCGGCGTAAAGTTTTTTGCCGCTGTGCTCGCGAATCAATTGCCCCAGGATTTTTTCGCTCTGGCCGGCGCCATAAGACCAGGCCGTGTCAAAAAAGTTGCAGCCCAATTCGACGGAGCGGTTGAGCGCCGACCATACTTCTTCTTTATCGGTTCCGGTCCAGTCGGCGAGGCCCCACATGCCATATCCTATTTCGCTTAGCTGCATTTCGGTTCTTCCTAATCGGCGGTATTTCATGATTTATGAGTGATTTTAGTTCCTGAATATTTGGGTTGCGAGTATCCTCCCGGCCTGGGGGTTCCTGCGGATGATTTACGACTAAGGAGTAAATCAGTCCGAATTTACTTCGAACCTGGTGGGGGCATTTCCACAGGTTTCGCAGTTTTTTTCATAGTAAAAATGGCTGTAGCAGCGCATACAATTCGTTTTCAGAAAATTCCCGGCGGTAAAATTGCTCATATCCATCCGAAGTTCGGACAAAAAAAGCGGGGAGACTGCCGTCCCAGTCGTTAGAAAAAATTCCGGGCCAGTCCGGGTTTTCCTTTTTCAATAGAAATGTGTTGGAGGTAATGCCCACCCGGCGCAAATCCAGGTTCACCTGTTCCAATTCGTCTTCATCGCTCAGGCTGAGAGTCAGCAGGGCGAATTTGTTTTCTCCCGTCCGTTGCTGGATCGCCTGAAGGTTCTGCTGGATTTGGAGGCAGGGCTGGCAGTCGTTTTTCCAGAAGTTGACGATTAAGAGTTCGGAGGTGTCCCCTCGAATCATTTTTTGCAAATCCTCCGACCCGATGAGGGCTGCTGTTTTTCCCTTTGCCGAGGCGAGCTGTCCGGCCTCCTGTTCGGTCAGGGAGCTGTCCTGCCGAAGGTCGTGCGGCAGTATGGATTCCCGCCCCCCCTCGCTTTTTGGCTGACAGGAAAAGAGGGAGAATAACAGCAGGAGAAAGGCGAAATGTAAGGGCTTAGATACGAAAAGCGTTCTCATATTTTTTTATTTAAATGGCGTTCCGAATTGACCGGCCTAAGGGGCTTCAATACTCTGGTATCTGCCTGAGCGAACGGCTCTCCCTTCCAATGAACGGCTGAGGGGGACTGAGGTT
>CAZXQI010000220.1:0-2404 GCA_964643005.1 uncultured Saprospiraceae bacterium
CTATTGATAGCGATACAGCTACGATAATACTGTTTGAGACATCGGTGAGCCAGCTTCAGCGCCAGATTGTACCGTCCGGCGAGGATAGCTCCGTCAATTCTCGACAGATACCTGTTAAGCTTTTCTGTATCCCAGTTGGGCGCCATTGCGAATGAATTATATCTGCAAAATTGGCATCCCGTTTTGTTTTCTATTGATTCTGCGAATGAATGTTGGAACAAGAAAATTCTTAAATACCGTCTTGCTCCTGCAACCTATTTCAAAGGCTATCAAAGATACCCAAGTATTTTCAACATCTCCTCCGGCTTTTGCTCCTCCCGATAAAGCTTATCCACGATGTTGCCTTTTCCGTCCTTGTAAATCAACACGTGCTTCGGAGAGGGAATCAGGCAATGTTTGATCCCGCCGTATCCGCTGAGCGTATCCTGATAAGCGCCCGTGTGAAAAAAACCAATGTAGAGCGGCTCCTGGTCGCTCTTCTCAATGACCGGAAGATATACCTGGCTCTCGTGGATTTCGGAATTGTAGTAATCGGAGTTGTCGCAACTTAGCCCGCCGATGTTCACCCTGCGATATTCGTTTTGCCACTTGTTGACGGGCAAGAGGATAAAACGCTCGCCGATTCCCCAGCTATCCGGCATAGTTGTGATGAGCGAATTGTCTATCATATACCAAAGCTCAGCGTCATTCTGTTGTTTTTGTTCCAGCACGGAAAAGATGAAAGCGCCGCTTTCGCCCACCGTGTATTTCCCAAATTCCGTGTAGATATCCGGTTCGGGGATTTCCTCTTCCTGGCAGGCCTGTAGGATGAGGTTGATGATTTCCCTGACCATATAGGTGTAATCAAACTCAGACCCCAGGGAATTGCGGATGGGCATGCCGCCTCCAATGTTCAGGCTCGTCAGCGTGGGGCAAACCTTTTTGAGTTCGCAATAGAGTTTGACCGCTTTTTTTAACTCCCCCCAGTAATAAATAGAATCTTTGATACCCGTGTCCACGAAGAAGTGAAGCATTGTCAGCTTGAATTTCTTGTTCTTATGGAGTCGCTCTTTATAGAAATTGACGACCTCTGAGCCGCGCATTCCGAGGCGAGAAGTATAAAATTCAAAATTAGGTTCTTCGTCGGTGGCCACCCGAATGCCGAGATTGCACTTGCCTTTGACCATCTCCTCGTAGTACTCAAATTCCATTTTGTTGTCCAAAATGGGGATGGTATTTTCAAACCCGTCGTTGATCAACTGGCTGATTTTGGAAACATATTCACGCGGTTTGTAGCCATTGTTGATAATGATAATGTCCTTATCTACCAACTTCTTTTCATAGAGCCTGCGAATCAAATCAATGTCAAAAGAAGACGAGGTCTCAAGTCCGACGTCATGGCGCAGCACCTCTTCTACCACGTAGCTAAAGTGATTGCTCTTGGTGCAATAACAATAGTGGTACTTCCCCTTATAGCCCAGTGTTTTCAGAGCCTTGTTAAACATATTTTTCGCCTTCTTAATTTGCGTGCTAATTTTCGGCAGGTAAGAAATCTTTAGCGGGGTGCCGTATTTGTTGATCAGATATTTAAGTGGGACGCCATTAAAAACGAGATTGCCATCTTCTATATCGAATCCCTCCTGGGGAAAATAAAAGGTCTGGTCAATCAGATCAAAATAACGGTTCTTAATCATCTCGCATAAAAAAATTAAATTGTGAACAACAGTTAAAGCGCTAAAAAGCGGGCAAAAGTAATGGCTATTTCAAAGATAGGGGGACGTTTATCTATGAATTTTCAATGTCTGTTATTTGGGCTAAAAAAAACGTAAAAAAGGGAGCGACTTCAGGGCTGCGCCAAGGGGTCTAAATCTTCCTCCGCAACAGATCGTCCAACGCCGGCAGCAGTTCGGGAAAATGAAATTGAAAACCTGTTTTTTCTATTTTCTCACTGGAAACGCGCGCACTGTCAAAGATGACGTCCGCCATTTCTCCCAACATCAGACGCAAGGCAAATTCCGGAGCGGGGAAGATCAGCGCCGGTTTTCGCAGCGCATCTTTAATCATAAATGTGAAATCTTTATTGGTAGCGGGGTGAGGAGCTACTCCATTATAAACGCCTTCCATGCGTTCATTTTCCAAAGCTTCAATGAACATGCGGCACATATCCTCAATGTGAATCCACGCCATCCACTGCCTGCCCTGGCCAAAGTAGGTTCCGTTAAAGAATTTGAAGGGCAGCATGATTTTCGGCAGGGCGCCACCCTTTGTAGATAGTACGACGCCGATGCGCAAAGCCGTCGTCCGCACGCCGATTTCCCTCATTCCAAAAGCGGCCTCCTCCCAGGCCTGTACTACCCGGGGCAGGAAACCTTCTCCAGCCACGTCTTCCTCCCTCAGCCATTGATCGCCTCGGTCGCCGTAGTAG
>CAZXQI010000221.1:0-2363 GCA_964643005.1 uncultured Saprospiraceae bacterium
CTTTCATCAAAAACTGGGGATAAATATCCATCGGCAGCAGTTCTTCATACTGGCCTGTCACGACAAAAGCGCGCTTTTCGCCTTTCATATTCGTGTTTACCCTGTAAGAAGAATCCGGGAAGAGCCAGCCAGGCAGAGCTTTTGACACGCTCGGAGAGGCCATATCGGGCAATAACCAGCCCAATGTTTGGTAAAAGTCTCCTTCCTCTAATACGCTGATTTGATCGTCGTAAAAGTTGAGGAATTGTGCCGCTTCTTTTTTCTGCCCGCTGAGGACGTCGCCAGAAACGATGCGGATATGATCGTTGGTGAGATTATTTTTCAAAAGGTCGCCGACATTGGCGCCTAAGTAGGTACGGACGTATTTTGGGTTTTTCAATTCTGCTCCGGTCAGGGCTACAATTCGCTCGGCATTGAACCGGCGCTCTGTGAAGAGCGCACCCAGAGTAATTACTTCCTGTACGCCCAGCGCCCAAGCTGTTGTCTTGGGCGTAATCGGCGCAGTATGGTGCATTTGAACGCTGATATTGCCCGAGGGGTGCTTGCCTTTGAACCAGGTCAGGACTACTCCTTTCGCATTGGCGAAGGCGGATGAAGGAGCGCTTTTGCCATTGGCGTCTAAGCCGAGATAAACTTTCCCATTCGTCAACTTGCCCAATACGTCAAGTCCCTTTTGGAAGGCTGCTTCTCTGCCGCTCACAATAAAATTATTGTCGGGAGCTAAGGGCGCCGTATCAAAAGTGGAGACAAAAATATTATCAGGCAGGTGACTGGTATCGGCCACTACATCATAAGGGCGCTGTCTGAAGAGCGTCCAGCCGCCGGAATCGAGAAGAAAACTCACTAAGTCTTCGCGACTGGCTTCTTCCACATTGATGGCGGGTAGTTCGCGATACTCCTGTTTATTGTCTGCCAGAATTACTATTTCTGCAATCGAGCGGCGTTCGCCACGGTTGATGGCGATAACCTCTCCGCTCACAGGGGACACAAACTTTATGTCGGAGTGAACTTTATCGAAGAAAACATGGTCGCCGGCTTTCACGGTGTCGCCAACTTCAACCGCTACTTTGGGAATCGGCGAAATACCTCTAAAATTGAGAGGCTGAACGGCAAAGGTGGACGCCTTTACGTTCTCGTCAATTTTTGCGTCGGCCACGCCGTCTAGTTTAATGTTGTAGCCTTTGTTGAGGGAGATGACTTTGCCTTTGGCATAAGCCGGCGCCTTGGCATGAAATAACTCTCCCGAGTTGGGATAAAGTGTCAGGTTCTCGCCTGCTTTTCCCAATTTTTGAGACTCTTTGCGAAATAAATTATCGGCTAACTGGACAAAAACCAGAAATGCAATTAGTAACAGAAAGGCCAGGAACAAAAGAGTCTTGGTGTTGGATCCGGTCCCTTCGGGAGTTTGAGCCTGTGCTATTTGGTAAATTAGCAGGAGGGAAGTTATCAAAAGAAGCTTCGAACCTTTTCTCATTTGTAATTTTAATTTTAAGAAAGGTGGTCAAATAGAACGCTCGTTTTCAAAGGTGTCGAAGGAGAGAACCTGGGCTTGTTCAAAAACTCAATAATTCAGTCACATCAAACCCTTGCTTTAAGCGCCGCAAATTTAAAAAAGATTTGAACATACCATCCAGTACAACAAAATTAAACTTACGTAAACTAAAAGGCAAAATCTCATTTTTAAAAAATTTCCAAAAAAAGAAACTTACTTTCACCATATTAGATTCGGATTTTAATTTTTTTAGTAAAAATTAAAAGTAGGAGAGAGCCAAAATTCAACGCATAGAATCAGGCTTACAAAGCAAATAATTATCTTATATTCTGACTATTCAGAATTTTAAATTCACTTATTCGCCGTCAAACCTGAGCTTTTCCTATGCGTTATTTAGTCATCATCTAAAAATCATTTTCGCATGCCCAACAAAGATACTGAACAGGAAAGCCCAGAAGTCATTGAGGCCGCCGACACAGTGGAAGAAGCTAATGGCGAAAGCAGCGCTGAAGGCGGATCTTCAAAGCGCGCAGTCCAGCTATTGGAGCACTCTCTTCCGGCTAATTTGACCATCATTCCCATTCACCAAAAGCCTATCTTCCCCGGTGTGCCTCTGCCCATGACTTACGGAGGGGAAGACGTCATTAGCGCCATCAGGGATGCTATCGAAAACGACAATGCCTACATCGGCATCTCCTACGCCACTTCAACAGAAGATAACGAAGAACTGGAATTGTCCGAGGTCGGTTCCGTCATTCAAATCCTGCGCTTCACTCCTATCGGCCCGGATACCGTTCAGATAATTGGGCAGGGAATCAGCCGGTTTTCCCGAAAAAAGACCTTGTACCTCAAGCCCAAAATCAAATGGGAG
>CAZXQI010000222.1:0-2346 GCA_964643005.1 uncultured Saprospiraceae bacterium
TAGCCTCGCCATTTAACTGAACTGATCATTGTATCCACTTTTACAGTTTTCGAACTATACCAGGGATTAACAGTAAAGGATTGACCGACAAATGCGAGAAGGCCAATGATTGCTGCGAAAGAAAGCGAAGTAATTTTCATAAGATAAACGTCTTTTTTAGTTGTTAAACAAAATTAGATGTAGATACATGAACCACAAAACGTACCTGTTTGAAAAATGTTTACACTCCAATTTCTTAAAGTTTTCTAAATGTTTTAATTTCTGATGGCGTCGAGGAGGCGATTGAGCAGGCTTGCGTCTTCGGGGCTGAGCGGCGAAAACATGACATTTATCACATTTTCAACGGCTTCTGAAGCTTCTTTGACGACCTGCAATCCCCTGTCAGTGATGATCACATTCGTCCGGCGGTTGTCGTCGTCGCAGGTTTCTTTTTTTACCAAATCTTTTAATAACAGTTTATCTACGAGGCGGGAGGCGTTGGATGATTTATCCAACATGCGTTCGGTGAGTTCCTTAATTGAGGCAGGTTTGCCGGCTCTGCCCCTCAAAATGCGCAGGATATTGAATTGTTGGGGAGTGATGTCGAACGGCCTCAAAACCTGCGCAATGTGCAAGTTTGCCCAGTTGGCCGTGTACAATAGATTAATGTGCGCCTTGAGGTATTCAGAGGAAAAAGATTTCTGTTTGATTTCTTCTTCGATTTTCATAGAAATGAATTGCTGTCCTGCCCGACTGATTGTAAAAAAGATATTCTCTGTAATATTATGCGACAATTAGGCAAATAATCGCCGTTCCTGTACAAATCTATTAATCCAAATGAACGAGGCGAAAAAAAGTTTCACCTTCTATTTCTTAAACAGGTTTTGAATTATGGCTCGTAAATTGAAAAACAGACGCTTTTGAAACACGTCGGGAAAGCCTTTTCTTTGCCCACTTTAACCAATCAACCATTAATCAGGCAGACTCAATGCTCATTTGGAAAATCATTTTCTGGTTGCTGATTTTAATCGTCTTCTATGCCCACTTAGGGTATGGCCTGTTATTATTTTTTTTAATAAAAATAAAAAGGTTGTTTTTTAAAAAGGAAGAACTGCGATTTGAAGAAGCGGATTTACCGGAGGTCACTTTCATCGTCGCCGCATATAACGAACAGGATTACATCCTCCCTAAAATTGAAAACTGCTTAGCCTTCGACTATCCCAAAGAAAAAATCTATTTCTGGTTTGTCACCGACGGTTCCAGCGACCGCACGCCTGAACTCGTAGAAAATTACTCCGTTCCAAAAGGCAGCCATCTCCAGCTTTTCCACCGTCCAGAGCGCAGGGGGAAAATTGCCGCTGTCGAGCGGGTCATGTCTTTGGTAAAAACGCCCGTCGTCATTTTCACCGACGCCAATACGGATGTAAATCCCGACGCTATTCGCCTCATGGCACAGCATTTTGCCGACCCAAAAGTCGGCGCCGTCGCCGGTGAAAAGCGCATCGCCGTCGGCGCGACAGGCGACGCCACCGCCGCCGGCGAAGGGATTTACTGGAAATACGAGTCAACCCTGAAAAGATGGGACGCCGAGCTATATTCGACCATTGGCGCCGCAGGCGAGCTATTCGGCATCCGGACAGCGCTCTATCAAAGCGTGCCGCAGGATTCCCTGATCGAGGACTTCGTCATGACCATGCAAATCGCCATGCGGGGCTACCGAATCGCCTACGAGCCTAAGGCCTTTGCCTCCGAGAGTCACAGCGCCTCCATCGCCGAAGAGCTCAAAAGGAAAATCAGAATTGCCGCCGGCGGTCTGCAAACGGTCGTCCGCCTGCGCGCCCTGCTCAATCCATTCCGGTACGGCCTGCTTTCCTTCCAATATTTCTCCCATCGCTTCCTGCGCTGGACTTTGGCGCCTTTGGCTCTTCCGCTCATTTTCGTCCTCAATATCGCCTTAGCCATTCAGGGCGCTCCTCTGTATAAGGTCTTGTTCATCCTGCAACTGGTCTTTTATTTCTTCGCCTTCTTAGGCTACATCTTCGAACGCCGACACCTGAAAATCAAGGCTTTTTTTATTCCCTACTACTTCTGCGTCATGAACTACGCCATGTACCGCGGCTTCTTTCGCCTCCTGTCCGGCAGTCAGTCTGTGATCTGGGAAAAGGCAGAGCGGGCAAAGCTCTCTTCGGAGCAAAGCTAAAATTCACTTTAAAAAATATTTATGGGAAAAACCTGCGGGAAAATCTGCGCTCAGGTCTGAGGTGAATTCGGATTGATTTCCTCTTTGGAATAAACCATCTGCGGGAAACCTCTTTCTCCTAAAATTTCAGGCCGATATCTTATTTTCCCGAAAACAGAATTTCCTCC
>CAZXQI010000223.1:0-2018 GCA_964643005.1 uncultured Saprospiraceae bacterium
TCTTTAACCAAAACTTACACATTTCTCTTTTTGGCAATATCTGTGCCAAAAGATTAAAAACATTTTTAATTTAAAAAAATATCTTCTTTGTAAAAAGGTATTACGCCCTTCGCTCTCGCCACGTCGAAAAGTCTGCCTACTGCGGTTCTTCCTGCTCCTCCGAGGTTTACAGTAAAGTCGTTTACATATAGGTTAATATGACTATACATAACTTCCTCGTCCATTTCCTGTGCATTAGATTTTACAAAAGCCTGGGACTCTGCGGGATTTTCTCTGGCAAACAGGACGCTTTTTCCTATCAGGGAATTTACTTTTTGCAAAACTTCTCTGGGCAGGCTCCGCTTTGCTACAATTCCGCCTAAGGGAATCGGCAGTTTAGTGGACTCTTCCCAAAACTCTCCCAAATCCATGATTTTCTTCAAACCTTTCTGCTGGTAGGTAAAACGGTTTTCATGAATGATGAGACCTGCGTCCACCTTTTCGGAGAGTAGCGCTTCTTCTATGTCCGAAAAAATCATTTCTTTCTTTTCAGCGGCGTTTGGGAAAGCTAAGCTCAGCAGGAAATTGGCGGTGGTGAACTTTCCGGGAATGGCAATGCGCGCCGCCTCGATCTCCTCCTCCGAAAGTTCCCTTTTGGCGATGAGCAAAGGTCCGCAATTGTTGCCGAGCGCACTACCTGAATCCATCAGCACGTATTGACTGACTAAATAAGCGTAGGCATGGTAGCTGAGTTTGGTGATATCCAATTCGCCCGCAAAGGCTCTCCTGTTTAACTCTTCTACGTCGGCCATGACTATTTCAAATTCCAAACCCTCTAAGTCAATTTTTTCGTGGACGAGGGCGTCGAATATAAAGGTGTCGTTGGGGCATGGAGAAAAACCAAGTGTGAGTTTCATGATTCTATTTTGGTAAAAAGGCGCAAGCAGCGTTTCCGGTCTGGCAAAGGTAAGCAGCAGAGGGGCAAAAAAATGACCTGCCCGAATCTGGATTTTTTTCAAAAATAATTTTAAACGGAAAATTTCTGTTGGGCGGCCTGCCGCTTTTCTCTTCCTCTCCTGCTATCGGGCTTTTCGGTACCGCCGTTCTGCACCACAGATTGGCAGAATCGGGATGCAGGTCGTGCCGGAAAGGAATACAGCAAAAAGAATTGATCCAGTTTTCAGGCAGGCAAAATGGTTCTGCGGCTATCGCTCCCCTGCTGGAATAATCAAACAGTCCGAATAGAAGTTGGGAGGTTCATCCGGGTATTTTTCACCAGGCTGGCAAAGTCCCGGGCAACAGATTATTCCTCATCCAACTCTGCCGGCCAGCCTGAAAAGAGCGAGGCCATTCCCTCATGGCCTGGTTTATAATAGAAATCCGGCGCATTGATTAAGCTATTCAGCGCCTCGCATGAGCCGGATTTTGTCTGAAAGAAAATCCG
This sequence comes from uncultured Saprospiraceae bacterium, assembly GCA_964643005.1. GTDB lineage: Bacteria > Bacteroidota > Bacteroidia > Chitinophagales > Saprospiraceae > UBA6168. The sequence continues at coordinate 1,424 of CAZXQI010000223.1, forward strand.
AAATCCGGATTAGACGTCCCGATGCAATTATTTCATTTGTTTGTCGCCACACAAAATGGCGTCATTCAGGAAAACCTGGCAAAATGAAAATGGGTCGGACAACCCCGTATTTCTCAGCGTCAATTATGCAGCCGGACACAATATGGGAAGCACCATAGACGAGTTTTTTACGCAGCTATCCAGAGAATATTCTTTCTTGTTGTGGCAGTGTGGGGATAAGGAGTTGCAGGTAAAAAATTAGGATAAGGCGCGGCAGTTCTCAGCAGCGGGCGACTCAGAGCGACGGGGGGAGTGAGAATTTAACTGATAAGGAGTCAGTATTTCGCTCCCCATCATTTAGTCAAAAATTACAACTTGATTTATAAATCAGGCTTTGCCAAATTTGGGTCGCCCGCTGATTTTCATTCACAGCTTTTTTTACAGAAAAAATTTCACCCTCCATAAAAGCCGGAGAAAAAAATTGTCCCTCAGAAACAGGGTTGGCGCTATTCAGTCGCTATCTGCCTCAGTAGCGACTTCCCCTCGTCAGCTTAGCTTCACTTCAGCCAAACCAGCGATAAGCCCAGACCGGTCCCGCCAAAGCGACTTTAATCAT
>CAZXQI010000224.1:0-1851 GCA_964643005.1 uncultured Saprospiraceae bacterium
AATGTTTTTTTTCCTTAATTTTGCGGCGACATTCTTCCCCTGACAAGTATTTAGAATTTTTCCTCCCATTTTTATAGCTAATTCTGACAAGCAGGCGCTAAGCAGCGCTTAATCTCATTGCTTCCAATTCAGAAGTCCCTCTCCTCTTATTTTGAAGAATGGTTAAAATTAAGTGAGATTTTTATTGTTTGCTCTGATACCAATTACTATGAACGAATGCTTACACGCTTCTACCGATCTTTGCGTCTTCCCCTCAAAAAGCTGCCTGCATGAAGTTTTTCAGGAAGCAGCTTTCCGTTTGCCCGATAAACCGGCATTGCTCTGCGGCGATAAATCCCTGAGCTATGCCGACTTAGATACAGCCTCCACGCGCCTTTCCCGGCGCCTGATCCAGCTTGGTATTCAAAACGGAGATTTCGCCGCCCTCTATCTCGACCGCTCCTTCTCAATGATCACCGCCATTTTTGCTATCCTAAAAGCAGGCGCAGCCTATGTGCCCATAGACGTAAATTATCCCGCCGAACGCATCGCCTTTATGCTCGAAGATGCCGAAGCAAAAGTTGTGTTGACGCAGAAATCCTTAGCCAAAAACCTTTCGACGAGCCAGGCTCAAATCCTTTGCTTAGATGAACTGGAAAACTTAAACGACAGTCAGGATACTACTATAATAGTAAGAGTCGCCCCTTCCGACCTGGCTTATATGCTATACACCTCCGGCTCTACGGGAAGGCCAAAGGGCTGTATGATCAGCCATGAAAATGTACTGAACCAGCTCCAGGGCCAACAGGCTATCGCCCCCGAACCGATTGAAAAAATGATCCTCACCGTTTCGATTAGCTTCGACGTGAGCGTGTTGACGATCTTCTGGACTCTGTTGCAGGGAGCTACCCTGGTACTACCGGAACAGGGCGACGAAAAGGATCCCCGAAAAATAGCAGAGTTGATAGACAGACATCAGGTCACGCACCAGATGTCCCTGCCTTCTCCATACACCCTGCTGCTCGACCAGGCGCCAGTTGAAAAACTCCGATCCCTTCGTCTCGTGAATGTATCCGGAGAAGTTTGCCCCAGTTCGCTGGTGCAAAAGCACGAAAAGCTCCTGCCCGACTGCCAGTTGTACAACCTCTATGGTCCGACGGAAGCCACGGTGAATTGTACCTTTTTTAAAATTCCAAAGGGTTTCGACCTGCCTAAGGTGTCCATCGGTATCCCCATTTTAAACTACCAGATTTTTATTTTAAATGAAAAAATGGAGCGGCTACCGGATGGCGAGGTAGGGGAATTGTGCATCGGAGGAACCCAACCAGTCGTGGGTCCGGGCTATTGGAATCGCCCGGAACTGACGGCAGAGCGATTCGTCAGCCTGCCGGCGCTCAGCCAGTTTACGATTTATAGAACCGGCGACCTCGCCCGCTTTCAGCCGGACGGCAATATCGAGTTTCTCGGGCGGGCGGATTTTCAGGTGAAATACAGAGGCTTCCGCATCGAGCTGGGAGAGATTGAAGCCGCCATTGGTCGCCATCCTGCCGTAAAGGAAACGGTAGTACTTTTGAAAAACCAAGACAAAATCAATGAGCAACAACTGGTTGCCTACCTTAGCCTGGAACCAGGGACACAGTTGACAATCAGCGAGTTGAGGACATTTTTGGAAAAAAACCTTCCTGAATACATGCTCCCCGCTCACTTAGTATGTCTGGAAAAAATGCCCCTCACCACTAATGGCAAATTCGATAGAAAGGCGCTCCCGGAACCTTCCAGCGAGCGACCCATATTAGATCAGGCTTATGAGGCGCCGAAAACTACATTGGAAAAATCTCTTGCAGAAAAATGGGAAAGGCTTTTAAACATTGC
>CAZXQI010000225.1:0-1841 GCA_964643005.1 uncultured Saprospiraceae bacterium
TTGCCTGACTTCTGGTTTGCATGACACCAGTCGTTAAGATAGAAAGCTATCAAAGGGGGCGAATTGGAATCGACAGGGAAGTTTAACTGGTAGGTAAGCATGCCGGAGCAAGGATGTTCACTCCGTCATTAAATGACATTCGACCAATAAATGGCAACTATCAGTATGCCATGGCTGCCTAATTCAAGGAATTAGAACGCCATTATGCCGTGCGCTTGACTCCTGATACATGGCGTACAGCGTATCAACCACTTGCAGGATAGCTTGGCGGAATGCCTCGGCCAAAAGGCGAAGTTCCAGGGGATAAGGTGCAAATCGGGTCTGTTTCTGAACCTGCCTTGCACTCGAAAATCTAATCAGAAAATAAGCATGTAGAAAGCCTATGGGTGCTTTCACTGGACCCGGGTTCAAGTCCCGGCGCCTCCACCCAACAGGGTCGTAAGAAAAAGCGGACAACAGCAGGATAAACTATAAAACCTTGTTGCTGTCCGCTTTTTTTTGAAAAATTCCAGAAGATTTGGATGGATGCGACTTCCCCTTAGAGATGGCTTCTCACAGAATTGAACCTTCGACAAAAGGCCTTCAGGGAGTTAAAGGGAATGGCGCTAAGCGCTAATTGTAGGCCGTAATGGTTTGCTTTAGTATGAAACCCTTTTCAGCCCTCTCTTCCCAGCTCTGGCCCTCGCAGGCTTCGATACACTGAGTGTCTAAAATCCAAAGCTCGCGATAGATCAGTCCGACTCCTCTTGCGTATTGCGCCCTCGATTTCCGCAACTCAATCCGGGTTTCAGTATCCGCTTCCCGAACGGCGCTCGTTTCCTCAAAATGAAAATCCCTGATGTCCGATGGAGTATCTAAGTCTTCAATTTTGTAATTCCAGCCTTTAAACATTTCGAGACTCTCTCCGGCGACAGTGACAATCATCCCCGGATTGAAGTGAATATTGCCATTCCAGGAATTATTCTTTCTGACGGGAAATGTCAGCTTGATGAACCGAAGGTTGTCTTCCGTTACGACGGCCTGATTTTCCTGAATAGAGGTGGAGAAAACTTTTTGAACCTGCCAGGGAAGCGTATCTGCCGCGCGGGTATAGCGCTCCACTTTATACAGCAAATTTCCCACTCCATCCCGTAAGGTATCTACTATCTCTTCCTTCATCTGAACCGTTTTGGAGTAAACAGACGGGGTTCCTGTCGGATCGTAAATGGTGGAGTCGAGTTCAAATTGAACATACTTGCCGATGTACAAGGGAAAATAATCCCAGGTCTCGTCGCTTTTAAAATCATCGGGCGCCTTTTTACAGGAGACTGCAAAAGCGAGTAGGGTGGAGAGGAAAATGATTGTTTTTAAATGCATGATTTTCTTAATTGGTTCCGAAGGCTCAAAATTATGCCTAAGCCTATTAAATACTTAAGAAGTTACAGAAAAATCCAATTGCTGTTTTAGCCCTGCCTAAGAGCGATTTTCAGACCTAACATATCCCTGGCGCTCAGAAATGAGATGATTGGCTATCCAGAAAGAAGCTTATCAAAAATTAATGCGAGCCGATTGAGAACTTCAACGAGTCATCTTTACGCTGGATTATGGATTCAGAAGACAAGCCGATCGGGTAGATTTACTTTGTCGTTTTTTGATTTTAAACCCAATAGTCGCTTCGACCGGATTGAACTAATTTTAAAAGCCTCTTCACATTAGCACAAAATTTGATGTATCAGCGCCTTGTCTTTCAGTTAGATTAAAAGGTGGAATAATATTTGAATAGATTAGAATGTCCAAGGCGGTACGTCTCAGTTGCTTACAGATAAAAATTATTAAAAATTATTTAAAAATTATATGAAAAA
>CAZXQI010000226.1:0-1732 GCA_964643005.1 uncultured Saprospiraceae bacterium
CGAGCAGACGAGAATGGCCTGCTGAAGTCCCAGGATGGCCTGGAGCAGTCCCACGCCCATCAGGCCGAAAATGGCTGAAAGTCGGCTGGTGAAGCTCCACAGACCGAAAAATTCTCCCGCCTTTGTGTCGGGGGAGAAAAGGCCGACCATCGCACGGCAGGCGGATTGTGTGGAACCCAGGCCAAGGCCGGCAATCGAGCCGATGACCAGAAAAACATGCTCTGCTTTCAAAGATGCCCCCAGCAGGCCGTTGACAAATGCGGTGAGCTGTCCGACTTTGTATATCAGGCTTATCGTGACGACCCATAGGATAAGCGTCATGATGAAGGTCTGTTTCGCCTTCCAGCGGTCCTGAATGACACCGAAGAAAAATGCGCCGCCCGCAGCAGTCAGTTGGGTGATGACAAACATTAAAATCTGCGTCAGCGGAGTCCATTTTATCACCTGGTCGCCATAAATAAAGGCGAAAGCGATAACGATGGAAAGTCCGGCATAGGCGAAGAAAAAAGAGATAAGCAAGACCATCAGGTCTTTATAGTCCCGGATGTCTTCCAAGGTCTGTCTGAGCCTTTTGAACCCTACGGAAAAATAATTTTTGCCGGGCGGAATCTTTCTGGCCGGGGTCTGTTCTCTGACCCATAAAAAGGTGGGGATGGCGGCGACGAGAAAAAACAATCCCGTTACAGGTCCTACGAGTCTCAGGTTGGAAAAATTCTCGAGCGTGTAAACACCCGCCCCCAGGCCGAATATGACTATTGCTGTCGAGGCCAGCCCGCCGAAATAGCCCAGTCCCCAGGCATAGCCAGAAATTTTCCCCAGATCTTCAGGAGGCCCCAGCCCGGGCAGAAAGCTCGAAACGAATGCCTCGCTGTAGGAAAAACCTACATTGGAAAAAATGATGAACAGCATGCCCAAAAGAACGCTTCCCGGATGAACGAAATACAAAGCGGCGGTGGTGAGCACAGTCAGCAGACAGCTTCCCAGCAGGAATTTTTTTTTCTGACCGGTATAGTCCATGACTGCGCCGAAAAAAGGAGCCGTCAAAAGAACAAGCAGATAGCTTATTGAAAGGGAGGTGCTCCACAGAAGATTGCCCAGACGATACTCCGGTCCGTCACCGACGATGATTTTGGGAAAGATGACGCAGAAAACGACCGTGATGATGACTGTTGTGTAAGACGAGTTGGCAAAGTCAAACATCGCCCAGCCGAACAATTCCCTGCCGGATGCTCTTTTAACCTGTGACATATCCCTTCCCCCACGGGCTTGATGGAGCATGAGTCAGATGCCTGCAAGCCGACTGCTCGATGATGCTGCGGATTATTTATTCGGTAAATTACGGGATGAAAATTATTTCTCCAGCATCTTTTCCAGATCGGCGATCAACTGTTTTATTTCATCGTGTTCGAGTTCCAGGGAAAATTTCCCGCCGCCCGGATGGGCAAAGGTCACACGGGCGCCATTGGCCGCTTCTGTTATTTCCCATTTTTTCCCGACAGGAAATTTCACCCGCTCGGAAAGCCAGTCGTCGGATCTGAATTCGGCGATTTGCAGCAGGACGCCAAAGGCGTGGCGAGGATGGATAAATATTTCCTTCCAGATGCCTTCCGGGTATTCGTTGTGCCCGAAAAAGGGTATGGAATGCTCTTTAAGATGCTCCATTGTTTTGCGGATATCCGGAACCTGAAGAGTGATATGATGGACTCCGGCTGCTTTTCTTTTTAAAAAGCCG
>CAZXQI010000227.1:0-1554 GCA_964643005.1 uncultured Saprospiraceae bacterium
AAGTTAAGCATGGATTTTGAGGTTTGCAAGAGATTTCGGGGCTAATATTACCTATTATTTCATCCACTCCTGACGAGTTTCTGTCTTCACATTTGTTGTTAAGTTCAGTTACTTCAACAGCAACACCGCCCCTTTCAGCCTCTTCCTTTTATTGGCGACGAGATCTAAATATTCAAAATCATAGACATAGACTCCGGGGCCGCAATTCCCGCCATCCCAGTGTGCGTCGTCTCCTTCCATTTCTCCTAACCGGCCGCCCCATCTGTCGTAGATGGACAATTTGAGGGGCAGAAAATTCTTTCCCTGAGGAAAAAATAAATCGTTGATGCCGTCATTGTTGGGGCTGAAGGCATTGGGAAAATAAACTGCCGTCTCGCAGTCGCCGACTGAAAGTGAAAATGTACTGGAGAAAAGGCAGTCTTCCACTGAGACAGAGACGAGGTATTCTCCTCCGCTTTCCAATCTGGCCGGCAAGCTCTCCAGCGGTATATTGTTGAGCAGAAACCTGTCCGAAAAGTCGCTCGTGGGATATAGCAGAAAGGGAAGCGCATCCCCGCAGACCGTGGTATCAGCAGGAAGCGTCAATGGAGCTTTGCCATTGAGCAGGGACGACGCAAGCACTATTTCGACCGAGTCTGAAAGCGCTGGACAGAATCCGTCGCTGACTGTCACCGTATAAGTTCCGTTTTGGGCGATTTCCAAAGAAGACCCTGTCCCAAATGTATTCCAGAGGTATGCCTTCAATGGTCTGTTGGAATTTACATGTAGCGCGACAGGAGGGGATGAATCGCAAACAAGACCCGACTTATCAATGGCGGCAACTAATTTGCCCAGCACGATTATATTCTTTTCAAAGCTGACGGGACAGCCCAGAAACCAGACAGTTTGACGGAGCCGGTACTGCCCGGGAATTTGAAAGCGATATCCAAACGAGAGGGAATCCGTCCGAACTTCGTCTGTAGAGGGGCCGATGAGTCGCCATTCAACTTTATGCGCAAGCACGTTGCGGGTATCGGCCGTGCGGGCGCTGTCGCCATAGCAGAGGGTATCGGGAAAGGAAAACTCCGGAGAAGGCGGATCAGGTGTCTCGCAGAAGTCTGAAAAATTAAAATAGATCGAATCTGAATAAATGTCGTAATGCAATAGCGTATCGGTAGGGTATGACTCTACCTGAAAAGTATCAAAACTCAGAGAAACGGCATTGCTCTTCAGGCAGGTAGGAAAGACTTCGCAGTTGGGAAGATTGCCCAAAGAATCTGTTTTTGAAATGATAAGTTTTGGACTTCGGGCGCCTGTCGAATCAAAGTGATATTGGGTAGCTAAAAGCAATGAACCGTCCTTCATGGCGTCTATCTGCGGCTCATAGAACGGATAGCCCTTTTGCCAAAGAATGTCGCCATTGCCGTCTAAGCGCGCCAGTATGACCGGAAAAAATCCAAAAGTAGAATAGCCCAATACCAGCGTGCCGTCTTTGGCCAAAGCCAGCGTTGATTTAGAATACTCAAAAGCTTCTGCGTGATACACCTTTGCCCATTGAAAATCGAGGTTTAGATC